>NZ_VOZH01000004.1:0-135491 GCF_013419875.1 Acinetobacter sp. YH12049
TGTTCAAATGGCTATTCTACGTTTGATTGGTTTTGGAAAAAAAGAAGAATTTAAGAAAGTGCTAGCAATTTTAAGAAAGAAAAAGCCTGATAGGACAAGGATCCTATGAAATTTGTCGTGTACAGAGGTGGAAATATTAGAAATGAATAAAGCGACGTATTCAAAGCAGATCGTCAGTCCTTAAAGCCTTTATTCAATGCGTTGAGTAATGCAACTCTATTCACAAATTCAGCATGATGAAAGAATGATGAAATCCGACTTCGGTCGGATTATTTTTTATTGGAATTATTTATTGAAAATCATTTTCTTAGTGATTAAATTTTAAGCCTTTACACTGATCAAAAAAGACATTGAAAAATGTGACCGAGTTCATTTATATTCTGTAGATCAGGTTGAATTTCCAACAACAAATCCTGATCGAATAATAGAGAAAACAATGAAAATGAAGGGGTAACATATGTCGGGATGGTACGAGATCAGTCATTCTAATGATCAGCAGTTTCGTTTTGTATTAAAAGCAGGGAACGGTGAAATCATTTTAACGAGTGAATTATATAAAGCGAAAGCATCAGCCCAAAACGGGATTGAGTCTGTACAAAAGAACAGTGCAGATGACAGCCGTTTTGAACGACTGACGGCCAAAAATGGCAAACCATATTTCAATTTGAAAGCGGCAAACCATCAAATTATTGGGACCAGTCAATTTTATGCCAGTGAGCAATCGCGAGATAAAGGCATTGAATCAGTTAAAACCAATGGTGCAAGTACCCAAATTAAAGATCTAACGGCTTAAATTTGAAACAACCTGATCGAGACAGTCTTAGCAGGATGAACAAAACCTGAAGGCTCGTCAAAATCACTAGGTCAAAAGCAATATGGTTCTCAGATAAGTGCTGTTGGGTTGGACGCTATTCAATCAGATCAGGCTTATTTGACGGTACAAGGAAGTACCACAACTTCACTGGCTAGAGTGGTGAACGATGAATAAGCAGAATCATATTTTGTATTATGGGCTCATTACGATTTTGATCATCGTCATGGGTTGGATGATTGCGTCTCCGTATTGGGTGTTGTATCAAATACGTCAAGCCTATGAGCACAATCAACCTGAAAAAATTGCTCAATATATCGATTTTGCGGCAGTCAAATCGAGTCTAAAACCACAAGTTGAAGACCTCATTCAACAGAAAACTGGGCTACAGCATTTACCCGAATTTGCCCAGTCTTGGGGTGGGCAGCTCAGCACAGTCCTCAGTGCAACGCTAGTCGACAGTCTGGTCAATCCAACCAGTATCATGCTGCTTTTACAAGGCAAAGCATTAAAAGAGTCGATCCAACTACCAGAAATAACCAAACTGACCAATCCGAGCATGATTAGCCCAGGGATTGAACTATTCACGCATGCTGAAAATAAGGTCGCAGAACAACCTTATGCGTCAACACTATCCAAAAATGACGAAACTGCAACCGCTGTTGCTTTAAAGCAAAGCCAGCCACTTGAACCCAAAGCCAGCTATAGCGCTTGGAATCGATTTGATCTGTATGTGCCGCTCCAAGGCCTAAGCGAAGAAAAATATACCGTATTTAGTATGCAACGCCGCGGTTGGAGCTGGAAGATCGTTAAAATTCAACTTCCAAACGCCGCCCAGAACAATGCTTCATAAAAAATAAAATAAATAGGTGCCAGAGATGCAAGATAAAATCAAAATAGTTGGTGACCAACAGGCCGCTGACGAAATTCTGCAATTTTTAGCCAATTGGGATGAGGTCATCTGCCAATTGAAAATTGAAAATATTGCTGAATCCTGCGCAGCAGATGTGTACTTTTTTGATGCCAGTTGTGAAATGCGTGGCTTAATGGCATATCAAAAAATGTGGGAATTTTATCGGGAGTATTTTCGTGAAGGCTTAAAGGTATTTAGGCGGGAATTGGTCATCCATGCAGATCCTGATATTGCCTTTCTGCACTGTTATTCCAAAATTGATGATCAGAGCGGGATACCGACGCCGGGGATCTCGTGGTGTCGTAATACCATTGGGATGAAAAAAACGCAGTCTCAATGGAAGATCGTTCATCAACATATTTCTGTTCCCGTGGATATTGTGACTCATCAAAGTAAAGTAATTATCTTTTAATTCATCTGAAAACACAGTATGAAAACAGAGCCATGTCGCTCTGTTTTTTTTTTGCAAATCATTACATGAAATTCGTATGCAGTTCTAAAACTTCAGCCTAAATTAAAAAATAATGACCATCGTTCAGGATAAGAAAATGGATCATAAAAATAATAAATTAGCGCAAGATTTTGAATCATCACCATCAGGTCAAAAGTAAGGCTTGCAAGATCTGAACGCATCGAAGCAAATGCCCCCTGCAGATTTACATAAAGTGATTCGAATCACGGCAGGATTTATCATCGGTAGTTTGCTGATTGCCGCCTTATATCTTGGCAAAGATATTTTTATTCCATTGGCACTCGCAATTTTATTGGCTTTTTTAGTTGATCCTTTGGTGATGAAACTCCGTGGTTGGGGACTACCACAGATGCCATCTATATTTATTGTGGTCGGTTTGGCTTTGGCGATTTTGTCCGGCGCAGCCTCATATTTGGGTTATCAACTGGGGCAATTAAGCCAAGAATTACCGCAATATCAGGGCACAATTCAAAAGAAAATGGATTCTATTCGTCAATTTGCACGCGGCCCAAGTGTTTGGGATGGCGCAAAAACCACCATAGATACCGTTGAAAACTCGATAGATGATGTGGTGCCTGAAGAGAAAAATCCTAAAGTGCAGCAAGTGAAAGTGGTGGGGCAACAACAAACCACGGCTGAAGCAGTCATGGCTTGGAGTGAGCGGGTACTCAATCCTTTAGCAACTGCGGGTATTGTTTTTTTGTTTGTGATTCTGATTTTGGTTAATCGGAAAGATTTGCATGATCGGTTCCTTAAGCTGCTGGGCGGAAATTTAAATATCGGAACAGACGCCTTAGATGAAGCGGCCAATCGTATAGGTAAATATTTACGTATGCAGCTGATGGTCAATGTGACCTACGGTATTCCGATGGCCTTGGGACTATGGTTTATTGGGGTTCCGGCAGCAATTATGTGGGGAATGGTGGCGATTGTGATGCGCTTCGTTCCCTATGTCGGCCCGATGATTTCCGCGATTTTCCCCATTGCATTGGCTTTTGCGGTAGATCCCACATGGAATATGGTGCTGTGGACAGTCGGCTTAATCCTGCTCTTGGAATTGGTCAGTAATAATATTATTGAGCCTTGGTTATATGGGGGAAGTACTGGACTTTCGACCTTAGTCATTATTATTGCCGCCATGTTTTGGACGGCGGTGTGGGGGCCAATTGGTTTAATTTTATCGACGCCTTTAACCGCGTGTTTATTGGTGCTTTCGAGCTATGTGCCATCCTTAGGTTTAATTAAAACCCTGATCGGTAGTACACCTGCATTGGCGCCGCATGAGCGCTTTTATCAGCGATTGGTCGCTGATGATGTGCAAGATGCCATGGATGTTGCACAGACTTTTATTGCTGAAAAGTTACCGAAAGATGCCATGGATGAAATTAAGGCACGTCGGGTCAATGCGTTTTATGCCAAAGTGGCGATTCCAGCCATACGGATTTTTTCGAGCGGACACAACACCGAGGCTAGTGCAGAGCATCGACTACGCTTACATCAAGGCTTAAAGCTGTTTAATCATAGTTTTTAACGGGCATATCCAGTGGCACAAGAGGATCAGAAAACTGAGGTTTTATGTATCGGCGCACGTTGGGAAATTGATGTTCAAGTATCGGCTATGTTGGCGCATGGGCTAAGTTTAAGTGGTATTCAGGCTCAGGCATTTAGCGACGTATTGATTCAAAATCAGCATCAAAGTATGGATGATATCCAAGAGGATATTCAGATCGTATGTATTTCGATTTTCCATACGGCACCAGAAGCTCAAATTCGCCTACTAAGCCATGTTTTTAAGGCACAGTTTCCGGATAAAAAACTGATTTTTGCACTTTGGAGCTGTGATGAGATATCCCAATTAGATGCGATCAAAGAAAATTTCACCGTCGATGCTGTGGTCAATAATATGAATGACTTGTTATTAACCATTGAAGCTTTTCAATTGAAGCAGGGGGAATCTTGGTTGGATGAGCCTGATCCTAGCGTTGAAGTGCAGCGCTTAAAAGCATTAGAAGAACTGGATGTTTTGGATGAGCGGAATTTGCCGATCTATGAACAATATATTGAAGAAGCCCGACAAGCCTTCGATGTGAAATATGCACAAATCTCTTGGGTCAAGCAAGACTGGGTCTATACCCCAGGTAGCCCTTTGGCTCAGGCTACCGAGCAACCGATGCAGGTGCGCCAGTCCAAGCAAGACTCGATCTGCAGCCATTTGGTGTATCAAAATGAACGCTTGATTATTGAAGACCCACAACGTGACCCACGCTTTGCGCATTTACCTGAATTGATGCATAACCGCATTCGCTTTTATGCAGGCGTTGCACTTAGAGACCGTAATGGGGTCGCGTTGGGAAGTTTTTGTGTTTTAGATCGGCAGCCGAATCAAATGACCGATGATGATATGAGTCTGTTAAAAGGCCTTGCGGCAGATTTGATGAATACGCTCAGTGATGAAAATGTGAAGCGAAAAAAATGTGAGGAGATACAGCAACTGAATGATTCGTCTTCATAATTTCAAATGATGCAGCAGATCTTTTTAGACTGGAGTTTCAGTGAAAAGCATTTTAAGATGGTTCTAATATAATTATTTTGAGCCAAAGACATGAACAAAAATAATGTCATCTGGCAACTTCTATTAGGCTACGTTGCTGCATTGGGTTGTAGTGTGAGCTTAGCTCAAATTCAAGGAAACTATTTTTCACATAAGGATTGGGAAATCGCTTGTGATAATACGGGGACTTGTCGCGTTGCAGGTTATCAAGCGGAGGGCAATCAGCCCGCTATTTCTGTGTTATTACAACGTGCTGCCGGCGCTCAGGCGCAAGTCAGCGCACGAGTAAAACTCGATCCTGAAACGTTAAGTGTGGCAAATAAACCACTTCAACTTTACATTTTAGGTAAAAATCAGGGAACTGTGCAGCTTGATGCCAAAACCGCGGAGGGTCAGTTAAGTGCAGCTCAAACTCAAAAACTGATTCAAGCCTTACAAGCCAACCAACCAATTGTGTGGAAAGGCAACAACAAAACATGGTTATTGTCCGTGCAGGGCGCTAGTGCAGTTTTACTCCGTATGGATGATTTTCAAAAGCGCATAGGGACAAATTCGGCATTATTGCGTAAAGCCAATAACAGTTCGGTCAATGTACTCAAACCGAAAAGTATTCCGAAAGTGAATATTCAAAATTATAGTAAGGGCTTACAAACACGGTATGCCGTCAATGCGCCCACCGCCAAACAATTATTTGGATTGATAAAGAAGAAAACCACAGTAGAAGATTGTCCTCAACTCTTTGATGCAAATTTCTTAGAGGATGATCGGGTCGTGGTGTTTCCAATCAATGGGAAAAATGCCTTGGTCGAAGTGCCATGTTGGCGTGGGGCATATAATAGTGGTAATGGCTATTGGTTGATGGATCGAAATTTAAAGCAAATCAAACAATCCGTGACCTTTTCTGGAAGTGGTTTTAGCGAAGGGCAAATTTTCTCCAACCAACGTGGACGAGGCATTGGCGACTGTCATAGTACAGGTGAGTGGTCGTGGAATGGTCAGCGTTTTATCCAAACCTATATGGCAAAAACCACACAGTGCAAAGGATTTGCTGGCGGTGCGTGGGAAATTCCAACATTGGTCTATCGAGTTCAACTCGACTCTTGATCTGAAAAAGCCCTGATATTCAGGGCTTTAAATGATATAGCGTTTTGTTTATCGGGTTTAAATAAATAACCGAGAACTTTAAAAACGTTTTGGAATTTTCTGTCCGCCCACAACAGGTGATTCAGCGATTTTCAACACACCAAATAGCCATGTTTCGGCATGATGAACAGCCGCTTTGAGCTCATCACCTAAGGCTAAACGCCCAGCTATAAAACTCGCCAATGAGCAGCCTGAGCCGTGATATTCCCCATCTAGTCGTGGACAACGGGTTTCAGAAACTAATTCACCCTGAATGTACAACGAGTTTTGGATATAGTCTGGCGTATTTTCATGGCCACCTTTTACTAATACCGCTTGAGCGCCCATCGCAAAAAGTTTTGCTGTAGCTTTAGATATGTCGTCTTCACCTGTGAGTGCGCGTAATTCTACGGTATTAGGTGTAAGCACAGTGGCAAGCGGAATCAATTCCGCAAAGGCTTTGACCAACGTTGCTTGATCGCCCAAAGAACCACCACTATTGGCAACTAAAACGGGGTCGAGAACATAATGATATTCGGGATGTTCACGTAAAAACTCAGCGAGAGCCGCGATATTTTCAGTCGTTCCTAGCATTCCTGATTTTACACAGCGAATAGGGAGGTCACCGACGACAGCATGTGCTTGAGCCAACAATAACTCACGAGAGGTTGCTTCAAACGAATACACTTGTTGTGAGTTTTGAACGGTTAACGCTGTACACGCAATGGCAGCATGTGCGCTACTTTGACCAATGGCTTCAATGTCCGCTTGCAGTCCTGCACCACCTGAAGGGTCAAGACCTGAAAAGCACAGTACAGTAGGGCGCACAATGATGTCCTTATTACACAAAATTTGCGATAGTATAGGCAACTTTGAGCGAACACTCGATAGTATTTTTGCAGAAGTGATTGGATAAGGTAAAAGCTGTGATTAAGAATATATTGATCGATCTCGATGGAACATTAACAGATCCAAAAGTTGGCATTACCACTTCAGCACGCTATGGACTGGCGAAAATTGGACATCCCATTTCGGATGAGACCAATATCGATTGGATCATTGGACCACCTTTGAAAGCCTCTTTGGCCAAAATCCTCAATGTCGATTTGCATAATGTACTTGCAGATCAGGCTTTACTTGGTTATCGCGAGCGCTTTGCCGTTACGGGCTTATTTGAAAATAAAGTGTATCCTGCGGTTGCCGACACTCTAGCAACTTTACAACAGCAAGGCTTTCACTTGTACGTCGCTACAGCAAAGCCGACGGTCTATGCCCGCCAAATTTTAGAACATTTTGATTTGGCAAAATATTTTACTGTGATCTATGGCAGTGAACTGAACGGTGAGCGAACCAACAAAGGCGATTTAATTGAATACATTTTGCAGCAAGAACAGTTGGATGCGAAGGAATGTGTGATGGTGGGAGACCGTGAGTACGATATTTTAGGCGCGCGCCGTAATGCTGTGCCGAGTATTGCTGTGAGCTATGGTTATGGTAGTACAGAAGAAATTCAAATGGCTGCACCAGCGCTAGTAATTGACGGTTTTAACGATTTGATTTCGAGTATTGAGCAATTGCAGCAGCAGAAAGTGTCGTAGTTGCACCGAACCTAATGAATGATGCTGATTATTTAAAGATAATCAGCAAAATGAGCAAGATCACCCCACAGAAAAGCCATTTGAGCAAAGGAGACTCATCATTTTTGATGGTTTCTGCTTCGAGTGCGATGCCATGTTTATCGTAGACAAATACAAAATGTGCATTTGCGCTTAGAGCCATTTCTTGAATGGCTTGTAGCTCGAGTGCGCTGACTTCTTCACTTAAGCGTTCTTTTAACTGAATAAAAATAACCGGCTGTCCAAACTCATACCACTTGAAGTGGATCTGTTGTATGAGTTGGTTGAAGCACTGTTCTGCAACATGATAGTTTCGGACAAAACTTCCACGTTCTATAAAAGCCAGAGGGCAGTTTTGTTCAGCTACAATTTGATGATCACGCGTTAAAACTTGCATTTGATCATAATGAATCTGTACCCAAACTGCGTCAGGAAAAGACGCTAATTTTTCTTCTAACATTACTTTTAGGTTTCATTATTATTTTAGTGGATAGCAGTATGTCATTAAAATTTAGAGAAAAATATAGCTGAGATATAAAAAACACATCGATCTATCGAGTTTTTATCTTAAAACGTCTTTCGCAGTTTTGTCACTTTGAATTTTTAACTTCTACAATTGAAATATCTAAATCTTAAGTGTGTTTTTAAAGCCATTATCCTTTTTCTAGAAAACTGTTTCTCATCTGATTTATGTAATCGATCTTGTAACTGTTTCAGGCTTTTGAAAAAATTCAGACAGAAAACAATAAAGCTGAATGCTATGTCCAAATCATTTTTATTCCCTAGTCAGTGGCTCAAACCTTTGCACCCACGTGATCCACATGAGCATCATCGTGTCGCGACCTCTTTAGAATTGCTTTTTGACTTGATCTTTGTCGTGGCGATCGCAACAGCAGGGCAGCAACTGCATCATGCCATTGTTGAAAATCATTTAGCTCAGGGTTTAACGCTGTATGGCATGGTGTTTTTTGCCTTGTGGTGGGCGTGGATGAACTTTAGTTGGTTTGCTTCGGCGTATGATAATGATGATGCGCTCTATCGAATCTTAACTTTCGTACAGATCATTGGTTCTTTGGTCATTGCTGCAGGTATTCCAAGCGCTTTTCAAAAGCAGGATTTTGACGTAATTGTGATTGGTTATGCCATTATGCGTCTGGGCTTAGTTACAGCAGTGGTTTCGCGTTGCAAAGCATGATCTGTCCCGTCGGAAAACAGCATTACGCTATGCTTTTGGCATCATACTGGTGCAAGTGGGGTGGCTGTTCTTTCATTTTTCACCGCTGCATTTCACCGTTTATCTTTTCATTTTGCTCGCAATTGCTGAACTGTCTATCCCAGTTTTTGCAGAAGCTGCAAGCCGTACACCTTGGCATGCGCATCATATTGCAGAGCGATATTCACTGCTTACCATTATCGTTTTAGGCGAATCTATTGTCGGATGCTCGATTGCCATAACCGATGCATTAACAAATCAGCGTTTTAGTACTGAACTGATTTTTCTGATGGTGGGCGGTCTGATGATGATGTTCACCATGTGATGGTCTTATTTTGATACCAGTATTGCAGAGCGTTTAAATAGCCGAAAAATGGCATTTACTTGGGGTTATGGACATTTCTTTGTCTTTATTAGTATTGCGGCGATTGGTGCAGGTTTAGCTGCCGCAGTTGATGTGGTTTCGCATGAGGCGCTGATTAGTTCTGAGAAAGAAAGCTACTTTGTGGCGATCAGCCTCGTGATTTATACGACAAGTTTATATTTACTTCATGAATTGCATCATCAAAGTGGTTTTAGAAAACTTTTATATCCTTTAACCGTGGTGATTGTTTTATGTATTCCGTTGTTTATTACTCCTGCGGGTTATGCAATATTTGCGATGGCAGTGGTATATGCATTGAGATTGATGTTTACAAAATGCTATTTGGCAAGATAAGTTAATGATATGATATTCATCAATAATTCGTTATATTGCTGATGAAAATAACGTCCAAGAATCATCAAATAAAGATAAAACATAGAGGATTATATGAAAGGGCAAATACTCGATTTTTCTGTTCAAAATAATACAGGCATCATCAGCGGAGATGATCAGAATCGTTATCAATTTTCTGGAAGCGATTGGAAAGGACAAACTGTTCCTGCTCGTGGACAATTTGTTGATTTTGAGACAAGTGGAATGGGTTACGCAACCGATATTTACTTAGTCGCTGTGCCGAATGCTTTAGGCACGCAATACGGTCAAAAGAGTCGTATTGTTGCTGCACTCTTAGCATTCTTCCTTGGTGGATTTGGTATACATAAATTCTATTTGGGTCGTATTGGATGGGGGATTGTGTATCTGCTATTCTGTTGGACCTTTATTCCATCCATTGTTGCTTTTATTGAATTTATTATTTATCTATGCACTTCAGATGAAGATTTTGCGCGTAAATATGGCTAAAGTTTTTTGTTAAAAGATAAGGCGCATTGTGCGCCTTATTTTATTGTTGCAGATCTCTAGCGGGTTGACCCCATTGGTTGTTCTCGGCTTTGGTGTCTGTAGCCCACCATATAATCAGTGGAATGATTCCAATGATTGTGAGCATTAAAAGTTGCCACCAACCTGAACGTCCTGTGTCATGTAGTCGACGTGCGCCAACAGCTAAGCTAGGAATGAGTAAAACGATATTGGTAATATTTTCTAGCCAAGGTTCACTGCCAATAACGAAATCGCAAACAGAGGCAAGTATAATGACCAATATACAAAATAGCCAAAAGAACCAGAACTCTTTACGTCGAGCACGTCCTTCAAATTCAGCAAACTTTTTCAGTGGTTTGAATGACCACGCGAAAAAGTCATAGTTTTCCTCTTCTTCACTGTAGTTTGTTCGCGTATTCGTGGAAAAACTTTGTTGGCGTAATGCAATATAGACTTGAATTGCTTGCCCACTTTCATCCAAAGCAAAATCAACCTGTTTTCCACGTGTAGGTGGTCTTTGACCTCGCCATTCATGACCAGCAAATTGATAGTGTTTTCCATCTTCAGCACTAATCACCCCAGTATTAGTTTGAATCGAAAAATCTAGTATTTGTCCTTTCATATTTTTCCTGAGTTAATGTGCTGTAGATAGGGTGGCTACATAAATAGTAGCCACGATTTTTTATTTATTTGGCAGGTTGTCCCCATTGGTTTACTTCAGGTTTGGTTTCTGTTGCAAGCCAAATTAGAACCAGAATTGGTCCAACGAGCGGAATCATTTGTATTAACCAATACCAACCAGATTTATTAATATCATGTAAACGACGTACTGCAACGGAAAGGGACGGAATAACCATTGCTAAGATGAAAATACCTGTGAATATTCCTTTGGTTCTAAGCACTGAATCGACAATCAGAGTAATAATCATTGCGATAAGATAGACCAATACAAAAAACCAATATTCTTTACGGCGTGCACGTCCAGTAAAGTTGGCATAATTTTTTAGACATTTGACAAACCAATCAATCATGTTGAATTTTGATTCAGCTTGGTCTTGGTTTGAAATTTTATCGAGTTGCTGTGAAATTTGTTGAATAGGATTACTGCTGCCAAGAGCATTGAATACTTGAACAGCTTGACCTTCTGGACTGATATCGAAATCTACATGATCGCCGCGTTTAGGTGAGTTTTGGCCACGCCATTCTGCACCTGTAAACTCATAACGGTTTTGATCATCTCCACTGATAATGCCTGAATTGGTTTGTACTGAATAATCTAAAATCTGACCTTTCATTCTGTCCTCTTTTATTATGTGATTTTTATTAATTGATGTATTTTTATACCGTTTTATATTAGCAGAATATGAATTAAATTAAATGCATAGATTTGCTTGGGTGAATGAAATTCTTCATAAAAAAAGCGGAACACTTTGTTCCGCTTTTGATATTTCGCTGAAAAATTTATTACCAGCTTAACGCTCCACCAGTTTGGTAGTCAGTTACGCGAGTTTCAAAGAAGTTCTTCTCTTTACGTAAGTCCATCATTTCTGACATCCACTGGAATGGGTTATTCACACCAGCAAATTGTTCAGGTAAGCCTAATTGGCTCAAACGACGGTTACAGATGAACTTCAAGTATTCTTCCATCATGCCTGCATTCATACCCAATACACCGCGTGGCATAGTGTCACGTGCATATTCGATTTCAAGCATTGTACCTTCAAGAATCATTTGAATGATTTCTTCTTGGAACTCAGCAGTCCATAGGTGAGGGTTCTCGATCTTGATTTGGTTGATCATGTCGATACCAAAGTTCAAGTGCATAGATTCATCACGTAAGATGTATTGGAATTGCTCAGCAACACCATTCATCTTGTTACGACGACCCATAGACAAGATTTGGCTGAAACCACAGTAGAAGAAGATTCCTTCAAGTACGCAGTAGAACGCGATCAAGTTGCGAAGCAAGATTTGGTCGTTTTCAGGTGTACCTGTTTTGAACGTAGGATCACTTAAAGATTGTGTATATTTCAGACCCCAAGCTGCTTTACGAGCCACTGAAGGAATCTCACGGTACATGTTGAAGACTTCGCCTTCGTCCATGCCTAAAGATTCGATACAGTATTGGTAAGCGTGCGTGTGAATCGCTTCTTCAAATGATTGACGTAAGATGTACTGACGGCATTCAGGGTTGGTGATGTGACGGTAGATTGCAAGAACCAAGTTGTTTGCAACCAATGAATCCGCAGTCGAGAAGAAACCTAAAGAACGCATAACAATGGTACGTTCATCTTCGGTTAAGCCATTTTCAGACTTCCAAAGTGCGATGTCATGGTTCATGTTCACTTCTTGCGGCATCCAGTGGTTTGCACAACCGTCTAGATATTTTTGCCAAGCCCATTCGTATTTGAATGGTACAAGTTGGTTTAAGTCAGCGCGGCAGTTGATCATCGCTTTATCGTCAACTTGAACACGCTGAGCACCCATTTCTAGCTCCTCTAAGCCAGGTGCAACGTCTAGATTTTCTAGAGCGTTAGATGCTCTTGCCAACGGATCGGTTGGATCTGTTGGTCGATTTGTACTGGTTCGAGCGGGTTGTGCAGCTGCCAAATTCGGCGATGAGTGCTGTGCATTAGATACCACTTGCGAATCAGTCGTTTTTTGCGGTTCGACGGGCGCAGGCTGGTGAGCTTGTGCAGCTTGTTTCGGTTCATCATCTTCGAAATCGTCCCAACTTAGGATAGACATATCAATTCTCACAAATTATACGCTTCACTTATTTACAAAGCATGAATGAGTGTGTGAAAAAACAATCAAGCATTTGTAAAGTTAGGCGATTTAGTTATTTAATAAATTTGGGAGCTATTGTAGTTTTTATTGGCCTAATTTGATAGATGAAATAGTTGTTTAATTAACCATTGAGGTAGTAATTGTCATCTAATTTTTTGATTTTAATAATATTAATATTTGTTAATAATTAATTGAAAAAAACAATAAAAATCATTTGGTTATATATTTTAAATACGATTAAAAACCTCGGAATTAGAGGCCTTGTTTTAAATGTAGACTGTGATGAAATGGTCTGTTTTATCAGTTTTTGGACACTTAGCAGGTTTTTTTAAATTTAAATAAATGGACAAAAATATTATTTATTTTGATTACGCGATTTATATGCCTTGAACCAGAAATAGGCGATCGGGACATAAAAAGTCAAAATAAAGGAAACCACCAAGGCAATTAACCCTAACTGATAGTTATGCGTCATATGTGGCATGGTGGTGTCCTTGATTGTTAAATATTAAATCCTCCCCAAACCCCTCCTTTAATAAAGGAGGGGATTTCCGTGAATTATTTTGTTTTCACGGAAGTCCCCCTTTGGAAAAGGGGGATTTAGGGGGATTAGAAATATAATTTGTTGAATTATATTTCCTTGTGAGATTTAGCAACTTGAGTCACTAATGTCTCTTCAATATCTTGAGCTTGAATATCTGAGGAGTGTCCAGCGCTTCCACTTGTCATTAAGTAACAAACTAGAAGTACTCGGTATATAACTCTTTCAGACTCTTCAATAACTACACGCACTTTCTTCCGAAAATCTTTCAACTTCTTCGACATGTTCGCTCCTAAACGGAATCAATCAATACGAAGTAGCAAGAGTGAGTTCTTATGCTAACCACTCATAAGAATCAACCATTGCTAGATCGCAATGATGAGATAAATCCCGGTTGATTCCTAATTCAGTTAACTTACTGACAAGCCTCACAATCAGGGTTGTCAATTGAACATGCCATTGGGACTGGAGCTGCTTGACCAAAACCTTCTTCTTCAGCAGCAACTTCAGCTTTAGGTTCTTCTTTCGCAACTGCAGTTACAGGTGCTGCAACAGTAGCAGGTTTAACTGCATTTAACGCACCTGTGTTAATTGTAGATTTCTCAGCAGAAGTCGCACCTAATGCACGTAGGTAGTAAGTCGTTTTTAGACCACGTAACCATGCCATTTTGTACGTCATGTCGAGTTTCTTACCGTTTGCACCAGAGATGTAAAGGTTAAGAGACTGAGCTTGGTCGATCCATTTTTGACGACGTGATGCAGCATCCACAATCCAACGTGGCTCAACTTCGAACGCAGTCGCGAAGATTGCTTTAAGCTCTTCAGGAATACGTGCAATTTTTTGAACCGAACCTTCGAAGTGTTTCAGGTCGTTCACCATTACAGAATCCCAAAGACCGCGATCTTTTAACGCACGTACTAGGTACGGGTTGATCACTGTAAATTCACCAGAAAGGTTAGATTTCACATACAAGTTTTGGAAAGTTGGTTCGATTGACTGTGATACGCCACAAATGTTCGAAATGGTTGCAGTTGGTGCAATCGCCATCACGTTTGAGTTGCGCATACCATCTTTTTGAACTTTAGTACGTAAAGTATCCCAGTCCAAACGTGTTGTACGGTCAACTTCGAACATACGGTCAGGACGTGCTTTTTGTACGATATCTAAAGAGTCAATTGGCAAGATACCTTGATCCCAAAGTGAACCTTTAAATGTCTCGTAAGTACCACGTTCAAGTGCCAAGTCGCTAGACGTTTGGATCGCGTAGTAAGAAATCACTTCCATCGATTCATCAGCGAACTCAACCGCAGCATCAGAACCATAAGCCAATTTCATTTCGTATAAAGCATCTTGGAAGCCCATGATACCCATACCCACTGGACGGTGTTTCAAGTTCGAGTTACGTGCTTGTGGAACAGCGTAGTAGTTGATGTCAATTACGTTATCAAGCATACGAACAGCAGTTTTAACTGTACGAGCAAGCTTTTCACGATCTAACACACCGCCTTGAACGTGTTGTACAAGGTTAATTGAACCTAAGTTACATACTGCGATTTCATCTTCGTTCGTGTTCAGCGTAATTTCTGTACACAAGTTAGAAGAGTGAACTACACCAACGTGTTGTTGTGGTGAACGTAAGTTACATACGTCTTTGAATGTGATCCAAGGGTGGCCAGTTTCAAACAACATTGACAACATTTTGCGCCATAAGTCTTTCGCACGGACTTTCTTATGTAGCATGTTGGTTTCTTTCGCAATGCCTTCATAGTAAGCATAGCGTTCAGCAAATTCTGCACCTGTTAGGTCATGCAAATCAGGTGTTTCAGATGGTGTGAATAGAGTCCATTCAGCATCTTCGAATACACGTTGCATAAACAAGTCAGGAACCCAGTTCGCTGTGTTCATGTCATGGGTACGACGACGGTCATCACCGGTGTTCTTACGAAGTTCTAGGAATTCTTCGATGTCCAAGTGCCAAGTTTCAAGGTATGCACATACTGCACCTTTACGTTTACCACCTTGGTTGACTGCAACAGCAGTATCGTTGGCAACTTTAAGGAACGGTACAACACCTTGTGACTTACCATTCGTACCTTTGATATACGAGTTAAGCGCACGAACAGGCGTCCAGTCATTACCTAAACCACCCGCCCATTTAGACAACATTGCGTTATCACGCATTGCGCCATAAATGTTGTAAAGGTCATCTGAAATCGTTGTTAAGTAACAGCTAGATAACTGTGGACGTAAAGTACCAGAGTTAAATAGAGTAGGCGTAGACGCCATGTAATCGAAGCTAGACAATAAGTTATAGAATTCGATTGCACGTTCTTCACGGTTGTCTTCGTTCAATGAAAGACCCATTGAAACACGCATGAAGAATAATTGTGGTAATTCGAAACGTACGCCATCTGAGTGGATGAAGTAACGGTCAAATAAGGTTTGTAGACCTAAATAAGTAAATTGGTTTGAGCGTTCTGGTTGAATCGCAGCAGCCAATTTTGCCAAGTCAAAGTTAAGTAGTTCTGGAGAAAGAAGATCAAGCTCGATACCTTTCTTCAAGAAAGTTTCTAAAGCGTCGCCTTCATTCGTGTCAGTATCTAAACCTAAGAACTCTAAACCTGTAGCAACAAGGTCATTACGCAATAAACGCGCAGTCACATATGTATAGTTTGGTTCTTGTTCGATACGTGTACGAGTAGCCATCATCATGGTCGTTGAGATGTCTGACTCTTTTACGCCGTTATAAAGGTTTTTTACAGTCTCATCGATAATCGCTCGAACATCGATGCCTTCTAAACCTTCAGCTGCTTTAACAATATTTGCCTCAAGCGCGCCAAGATCAAGCGGTTTAAGCTGACCGTTTGAACCTGTCACTTGTAAAGTAGGGTGATGGTGAGCACCAGTTTGTTTACGAGCTTCGGCACGTTGTTCGCGGTAAATCACGTAAGAGCGAGCAACTTTTTGCTCACCTGTACGCATAAGCGCAAGTTCAACCTGATCCTGAATTTCTTCAATATGAATGGTACCGCCAGAAGGTAAACGACGGTTAAAGGTATTCAATACCATCTCAGTTAATTGAGAGATACGGTCATGAATACGGCTGGAGTCAGCGCTTTGCTGGCCTTCAACGGCCAAGAACGCTTTACCAATCGCCACAGAGATTTTTTCTGCATCAAAAGGTGCAACGTCACCGGTGCGTTTAATCACCTGAATTTGACCAGGGGTTGAATTCGTTACGCTCATGCTAGCATAGCTCCATTTGTCATCTATTTTTATGTTAGGACCGTTTGAACTGGGCAATTTTTATGCCACAGTGTTTGAGGTTTAAACACAAGACCTAGTGGTTTAAAAATTTATTGAACACAAGATACGGGAAAATTCAGGGTATATCAATATTGACATTTTACTAAATACTTTGAACATTTCTGGCAGAAATCCATCTCAAAAAATCCCTATTTTTTATCTTTGTTATATATGCCTTATCCGACAAGGGCATAGCATAGCAAAGTCGAAAAAGAGTGCTTATAGATAACATTGTGGATAACTTTAGAAAGCGTAAAAAGTTGTGAATCAACCAGTCAGTTTTTATCCGATGAAAATGTATCCAAATTTATAATTGTTGCTATTGTGAGCAATAGGTCATGGAAATGATCGGTAAATAAAATTGCAGAAATATGGCAGGTTAAAATTTATTACAAAATACGATATTGATGTATCAGTTTCGTGAATGCCATCTTGTTTACAATGTAAACGTGTGTATATTGCAAACTATGTTTAAGCGTATCTATCGGATTTCAAATAGGATACGCCCAATCAAATAAGGGGCAATCAATGAGCCAAGAAGAAAAGTTACCTAAAATTTTAATTGTTGAAGACGATGAGCGTCTTGCTCGTTTAACTCAAGAATACTTAATCCGTAACGGACTTGAAGTTGGGGTAGAACCAGACGGTAATCGTGCGATTCGCCGTATTATCGCTGAACAACCAGATATGGTATTACTCGACGTGATGCTTCCGGGTGCAGATGGTTTAACCATTTGTCGTGAAGTTCGTCCACACTACCATCAACCAATTTTAATGTTGACTGCACGTACCGAAGACATGGACCAAGTGTTGGGTCTAGAAATGGGTGCAGATGACTATGTTGCAAAACCTGTTCAACCTCGCGTTTTACTTGCGCGTATTCGTGCATTATTACGTCGTACAGACAAAGCACCAGAAGATGAAGTTGCACAGCGCATCGAATTTGATGATCTTGTAATTGATAATGGTGGTCGTTCTGTCACACTCAATAATGAGTTGGTTGACTTTACCAGTGCAGAATATGACCTTTTATGGTTGTTGGCATCTAATGCGGGTCGCATTCTTTCTCGTGAAGATATTTTTGAGCGTCTGCGTGGTATTGAATACGATGGTCAAGACCGTTCAATTGACGTGCGTATCTCGCGAATTCGTCCAAAAATTGGTGATGATCCAGAAAACCCGAAACGCATTAAGACCGTACGTAGTAAAGGTTATTTATTCGTAAAAGAAACCAACGGCATTTAATGTAAAATACCGTCCCTTAGTTTGGCAAAGTAGGACACTTTTACGTGTTTAAACACAGTATATTTTTGCGCGTTTATGCGGGGCTACTGATTTTAGTCTTTTTAGTCGCTACATTTGGCTATTTGCTGGTGCAAATCATAAACTACCAGCGCGCGCAAGAATATCGTGAATCGCTTACTGACGGTTTGGCTTTCATTATAAGTGAAGGTATTGCACGTCAGCCAAATGAACAACAAAAGTCAGATTGGGTGTCAGATGCATCTGATCTACTTGAGTTGCCTATTTATTATGTAAAAGCTAATCAGGTTGATTTAACCCGAGCGGAAACAAAACGTATAGAAGAGCGTAAAGCTGTAGTGCGTTGGGATGCACAAACTACGGCAGCCTATATTATTATTGGCTTAAAAGATGACCCTGCGCATCTGCTGTATATCAAAGCCGATAATATTTCAGAACGCCAAATGAAGGCGTTGCCTGTCTTTATACTGGATTATTTGGTTTATTACCCAGGTCAAGAAAAACAATATCTTGAAAAAATTCAGCATCATTTTTCATATCCAATTTCAATTCAAAATGTTCAGAGTTTACCTTTAGATTCTGAGCAAATCGGCCGATTACGCTTAGATCACAGCATTATTTTGTATCGTGACAGTGCGACGGAGCGCGGCACGACCATTTCGATTGTATCGCCAATTCCAAGTTCAACTTCAGAAGTCTTGGTCATGGGGCCGGTACCATTATTTAATTGGATGCCTTTCCAGTTGGCAGCCGGTATTACGCTACTAAGCTTATTTGTCTTGAGCTTGGGTGTTTATGGTCTATTGGTGCCGATGCAACGTAAGTTACGTGCTGTAAATTATGCGTTAAATAAAATGAAGGGCGGGGACTTATCTGTACGTCTGCCTGTCGAAAGTACCGATGAATTTGGTACCTTGGCATCGAGCTATAACTCAATGTCAGATCATATTGAACGTTTAATTGAAGCACAGCGTGAGTTGATGCGCGCGGTATCGCATGAACTGCGAACACCTGTGGCGCGGATTCGCTTTGGTGTAGAAATGATGGCGGATGAAGATGACTATGACTACCGTCAGCAGCAAGTTGAACAAATCGACAAAGATATCGAAGCCCTCAATACCTTAATTGATGAAATCATGACTTATGCCAAGCTCGAACAAGGCATGCCATCTTTAGAGTTTGAAGATGTCAGCTTGTTTGAAGTTTTAGATCAGGTCTTGATTGAAACCGAAGCCTTAAAGACAGGGAAAACCTTGGAATTGCAAGCACCACCGATTGGGGTGATTGTGGAAACCGAGCGTCGCTATTTACATCGCGTTGTACAAAACTTGGTGGGTAATGCAGTGCGTTATTGTGATGATAAAGTGCTGATCAGTGGTGGTGTGAATGATGAAGGCATGGCCTATATCTGTGTTGAAGATGATGGCCCCGGCATTCCAGAAGAAGATCGTAAGCGTATTTTTGATGCCTTTGCACGCTTAGATGATAGTCGTACCCGTGCTTCAGGGGGCTATGGTTTAGGTTTATCGATTGTTAGCCGTATTGCTTATTGGTTTGGTGGAACAGTTGGTATTGATGGAAGTCCAACATTGGGTGGGGCGCGTTTTACCATGACATGGCCTGCGACACGTTTTAAGAAGAATAAGCCGAAGCTAGATGGTAAAGAGCTTAGTGCCAATGAAAGCTAAACAGCCTAAGAAATCTAACTCAGCTGTATTTAGCGAGTGGTACATATAAAAAGCCATTCAATTTGAATGGCTTTTTTACATCAGGTTTTTATTTATTCGGTAATCGTTGCATCAGGTTCAATAATGGGTTTGCCATTTTTCAGAGCAGCAAGGGCATCTGCATTGAAATCGATGAGTAAAGAGTTGTTTTTAGCATCGATAGAATAATTGCTAATGAGTTTTTGGTCGCCGTTTAGAGTCTCAATTTTATATTCATCTGCAATATTCATAATCCCGCTAAGGTTGGTGGTTGCAGAAGCTAAATCTTGACGTAATAACTCATAGATATCACGTAAATCAAAAATGGCATTTTGAGCATCAGGATGCTTATCTAAGTAGTTTTTAATATGGTGAATCACCAATTGCGCAGATAGAAAATAATCAGGTTTATGCGTAAATTCTAAAGTCATTATTGTCTCTCCGTTGTGATTGCTTTTTGTGTTTTAACTACAAATATCACACTCTTTATAGGTCGTGTCAAAGAATTGCAAAAAAGCCACAAGAAGCTAAAAAAATGTCTTTTTACATAGAACCAATACAGCTGGCTTTTCATTTGAAGAAAAGATCAAAAGCAAAAGAAGTGAATAAAGAAACAACAAAGTTGAGGTGGGGGAGTATTTATTTAATAAATGACACAGTTGATAAAAATACGCCAATTTGAACGTGTATACTGAGAAATGAAGGGTTTGTTGATGAAACTGAACAATCATAATTTTCTGATAAAATCACATAAATGTAATAATTAATAAAAAAATGCAATCTAATCTAATTAAGCGATTAATCCTAATTTTAAGGGAGTAAACCCAATTTAAATGCTGAAATGATTAAAAAATCATCCTAAAGACGAATACCGATAAGCTAGCAAGAAGCCTCCTCAATCAGGTACAATTGGCGGGATTAATTTTGTGTTTGGTGTATTTGAAGGCCAATACATACATTCTTTGTTAATAAATAGGCCTGCCAGGAGTTATCCCCGCATGAGTGCCATTACTCCATACGATTGGGCAATTATTGCCTTCGTGATCGGCGTTACATTCCTTTGCGTCTTTATGCTGACCGTCCCTTTACTCCTTGGGGGTAAATCATGGGGTCGTGCTAAGCAAGAGCAGTTTGAGTCAGGTGTAGTAGGTGCTGGTGGTGCACGTATTCGCTTGTCTGCGAAATTCTATTTAGTTGCAATTTTCTTCGTCGTGTTTGATATCGAAGCACTTTATCTTTATGCATGGTCTACTTCTGTTCGTGAAGCAGGCTGGTTTGGTTTTACAACCGTGGTTATTTTTGTGGTCGATTTATTGATTGCTTTAATTTACGCGGTAAAAGTAGGTGCATTAGATTGGGCGCCTTCTGATAAGCGTAAAGCTGCAGGTAAAGCGTTGAAAATTGGTTCACCAAATATGGACATCGCAGAAATCACACGCTTTAACTCTATTGAAGAGTTGGTTATGGACCCTACAGGTCAAATTCCAGCGCAATCATCTGGTCGTGTGAAATCTAAGTCACCGACTGCATCATCTGACAAGGAGTAAGACGGGATGAAATATACATTAACCCGTGCGAATCCGGATGCTGATCAATATCCACTTCAAGAGCGTCAAATCGTTACCGATCCGCTTGAAGAAGAAGTGAATAAAAATGTGTTCATGACTCGTTTAGAGGATGTTGCACATACAGCAGTAAACTGGGGTCGTAAAAACTCAGTTTGGCCGTTCAACTTTGGTACATCTTGCTGCTACGTAGAGTATGCAACGACTTTAACAGGCGTGCATGACTTGTCACGTTTCGGTGCCGAGGTTATTCGTGCTTCACCACGTCAGGCTGACTTGATGATTGTTGCAGGTACATGCTTCATGAAAATGGCGCCTGTAATTCAACGTTTGTACGAGCAAATGCTTGAGCCTAAATGGGTAATCTCAATGGGCGCATGTGCAAACTCTGGTGGTATGTACGACATTTATTCAGTTGTACAAGGTGTGGATAAAATCATCCCTGTCGATGTGTATATCCCGGGTTGCCCACCACGTCCTGAAGCTTTAATTCAGGCATTGATGTTATTGCAAGACCAGATTCAACTTGAGCGCCGTCCTTTATCGGCCGTGATTGGTGATGATCTTAAGCCAGTGTATAAGCCAAAGATGATGCCAGAACGTGACCGTAAGAACGCACAGCGTATTGCAGTGAAAAACTTACGCTCAATGGATGAAATTAAATAATCACTGCGACGAAATATTGATACACCCGGACTGGGTGTAATTGTCGTTTTGATTGACTGAATTTGTATTAAATAGGAAGCCAAGCCAATGGCTGAAACTGACATTGCTATGCCAGAATCAACTCCAGTTGATTCCCGCCCTGCATTTGCAATTGTAGAAGAGCTCAAAACCAAATTTGGTGAGAACTTCTACGTGCAAACGACTTTTGAAGACTTTCCAACAGTCTGGGTTGAGCGCGCACGTGTACAAGAAGTTTTAATGTTCTTGCGTACGGTGTCACGTCCATACGTGATGCTGTTTGACTTGTCTGCGGTTGATGAGCGTTTACGTACACACCGCGATGGTCTGCCTGCATCTGACTTCACTGTGTTCTATCACTTGTTATCGTTAGAGCGTAACAGTGATATTCGTATCAAGGTTGCATTAGCTGAGAATGATGTAAACATTCCAACGGCAACGAATATTTGGCCTAATGCCAACTGGTACGAACGTGAAGCTTACGACATGTTCGGTATCAACTTCGAAGGGCATCCAATGCTCCGTCGTATCTTGTTGCCAACATATTGGGAAGGTCACCCGTTACGTAAAGAATATTCTGCGCGTGCGACTGAATACACGCCTTATCGCCAAAACCAAGCGAAACAGGATTACGAACAAGAACATCTTCGTTTCGTACCTGAAGATTGGGGTATGAAGCGTGGGAACGATGATGAAGACTTCATGTTCCTAAACTTGGGTCCTAACCATCCATCTGCGCACGGTGCCTTCCGTGTGATCTTGCAGTTGGACGGTGAAGAAGTGAAAGACTGTGTACCTGACATTGGCTATCACCACCGTGGTGTGGAAAAAATGGCTGAGCGTCAAACATGGCACTCATTCATTCCGTATACAGACCGTGTTGACTACTTAGGTGGTTGTGCGCAAAACATGCCTTACGTTCTTGGCGTAGAGCAAATGGCAGGGATTACCGTTCCTGATCGTGCACAATGTATCCGTGTCATGATGTCTGAATTGTTCCGTATCAATAACCACTTATTGTTCATTGGTACTGCGATTCAGGATGCCGGCGGTATGACCCCAGTATTCTATATGTTCGCTGACCGTCAAAAAATCTATGACGCGATCGAAGCGATCACGGGTTACCGTATGCACCCAGCATGGTTCCGTATCGGTGGTACCGCACACGACTTACCAAACAACTGGCAGCACCTCATTCGCGAAATCCTAGATTGGATGCCGAAGCGTATGAACGAGTACTACACTGCAGCACTGAAAAACTCAGTGTTTATCGGTCGTACCCGTAATGTTGCTCAGTATGATGCAAAATCAGCATTGGCTTGGGGTGTAACGGGTACTGGTCTACGTGCTACAGGTATTGATTTCGACGTTCGTAAATACCGTCCTTATAGCGGCTACGAAAACTACGACTTTGATGTGCCTTTAGAGTACGAAGGCGATGCTTATGCACGTGTTCTTGTTCACTTCCGTGAAATTGAAGAATCGCTGAAAATCATCAAGCAATGTTTAGACAACATGCCTTCTGGTGCATACAAAGCAGACCATCCACTGGCTGTTCCACCACCAAAAGATAAAACTTTACAAGACATCGAAACATTGATTACGCACTTCTTGAGCGTGTCATGGGGTCCTGTAATGCCAGCAGGCGAAAGCTCTGTAATGGCGGAAGTGGTAAAAGGTGCGTCGAACTACTACTTGACTTCAGATAAGTCAACGATGAGTTACCGTACACGTATCCGTACACCAACCTTCACGCACTTACAGCAAATGCCTTCTGTGATTAACGGCAGCTTAATGTCTGACTTAATCATTTATTTAGCGACAATTGACGTCGTAATGGCTGACGTGGATCGCTAAGGGGTAATCGCATTATGATGATTTTGACTGACAAAAAACCACGTGTGAACGTTGAAGGGATTTTAACTGCGGAAGAAATCCACGATATCGAACATCACATTGGTCACTATCCGTACCCACGCGCAGCATGTCTTGATGCGTTGAAGTGTGTACAACGCCGTAATGGCTGGGTAGATGATGCACAGATGAATGCTATTGCTCAATTGCTTAGCATGAGCCTTGCAGACCTAGAAGGTGTTGCAACTTTCTATAACCGTATTTACCGTCAACCAGTTGGTCGCCACGTAATTTTATTATGTGACTCGATTGCTTGTTTCTTGATGGGTGCGGAAACACTTGCTGAAGCATTCCAGCGTGAATTAGGCATTTCATTTGGTCAAACGACTGCAGATGGTCGCTTTACTTTATTGCCAATTTGCTGCCTAGGTAACTGTGACAAAGGTCCGACGTTAATGATTGACGAAGACACTCACGGTCTAGTTGAAGTGACTTCAATTAAACAGTTATTGGAGAAGTATGTATGAATACTGAACCAAAACCAATTTATGGCGACGGTAACCCAGAAACGCATCCATTAACTTGGCGTTTGAGCAAACAGGAACACGTTCGCAGTGCAGATGATTACGAAGCACTTGAAGGTTATGCAGGCTTTAAGAAAGCTGTTGGCATGCAACCGAAAGAAGTGCTTGAAGTGATCAAAGCTGCGACTGTAAAAGGTCGTGGTGGTGCGGGCTTCCCTGCAGGGATCAAATGGTCACTGATGGCGCCAAATGATAACTCAGGCCCTCGTTACCTCATCTGTAATGCCGATGAAATGGAACCAGGTACCTTTAAAGACCGTCTGTTGATGGAAAAACTTCCTCATCAGTTGATCGAAGGTATGTTGATTGCTGCTTATACATTAGAAGCAACACAAGGTTATATCTTCATCCGTGGTGAATACATCGAAGCGGCTCAATACTTAAATGAAGCATTGGACCAAATTCGTGCCAAAGGTTACTTAGGTGAAAACATCCTAGGTACTGGTTGGAACTTTGAGTTACACGTGCATACCGGTGCGGGTCGTTATATCTGTGGTGAAGAAACTGCATTGATTAACTCGCTTGAAGGTCGCCGTGCGAACCCACGTACTAAACCGCCATTCCCACAAGTTGCAGGTGCTTGGGGTCGTCCTACGATTGTTAACAACGTAGAGACTTACAACAACTTACCCGCAATTATGCTTCGTGGCCCTGAATGGTATATCGGTTTATCTGAAGGTAAGTCGAAAGATCCAGGTACTAAAATCTACGGTGCATCAGGTAAGGTAACTTTCCCAGGTCTTTGGGAACTTCCATTTGGTACAACTGCGCGTGAAGTGATTGAAGATCATGCTGGTGGTATGCGTGATGGTTTAAAACTCAAAGCATGGTTACCGGGTGGTGCTTCTACAGACTTCCTTGCTGCTGAACATATTGACCTTCCTATGGATGCTGAAAGCATCATGAAAGCAGGTTCACGTTTAGGTACGTGTTTGCTCATGGTGGTTGATGAAACTCAGTGTATGGTTTCTGCGACACGTAACTTAGAAGAATTCTTTGCGCGTGAATCTTGCGGTTGGTGTACACCATGCCGTGATGGCTTACCTTGGGCGGTTAAAGCGCTTAAAGCCTTGGAAGATGGCACAGGTAAGAAAGAAGATATCGATCACTTACAAGAACTTACTCGTAAGCTTTGGATTGGTAAAACTTTCTGTGCGCATGCTCCAGGTGCGATGGAACCGTTAATGGGCGCACTCAAACATTTCCGTGGCGAGTTTGAAGCTAAAGTCGTAAATGCGGCAGCTCAAACTAGCAACGTTGAACAAGCTTAAGGAATTCGACTATGGCTACAATTCATGTCGATGGAAAATCGTATGAAGTCAACGGCTCAGAGAACTTGCTACAAGCATGTCTTAGCCTTGGCATCGACATCCCATACTTTTGTTGGCATCCATCCTTAGGTTCTGTCGGTTCTTGCCGTCAATGTGCTGTGACTCAATACGCGAATCCTGAAGATACTCGCGGTCGTTTAGTTATGTCATGTATGACGCCTGCATCTGACAATACCTACATCTCGATTGAAGATAACGAAGCAAAGAATTTCCGCGCTTCTGTTGTTGAATTCTTGATGACCAACCACCCACACGACTGTCCAGTCTGTGAAGAGGGTGGTCACTGTCATTTACAAGATATGACTGTAATGACTCAGCATGATCGTCGTCGTTACCGCTTCACAAAACGTACGCATTACAACCAAGAGCTAGGCTCTTTCATTTCTCATGAAATGAACCGTTGTATCGCGTGCTACCGTTGTGTGCGTTACTACAAAGATTATGCAGGTGGTACAGACTTTGGTGTGTATGCAAACGCTTCGCGTGTTTACTTTGGTCGTCCAGAATCAGGTACTTTAGAATCTGAATTCTCTGGTAACTTGACTGAAGTGTGCCCAACAGGTGTATTCACAGATAAAACTCATTCTGAACGCTATAACCGTAAATGGGACATGCAGTATGCGCCAAGCGTATGCCAAGGCTGTTCTTCAGGTTGTAACATCTCTCCGGGTGAACGTTATGGCGAACTACGTCGTGTAGAAAACCGCTTTAACGGTGACGTGAACCAATACTTCCTTTGCGATAAAGGTCGTTTCGGTACAGGTTATGTGAACCGTGAAGATCGTCCACGTCAACCACAATTCCGCTCTGGTGCAAATGTAACTACAGTTTCTGTAGACCAAGCATTGGATACCGTAATTGAAAATATCCAAGGCAAAAAAGTATTGGGTATCGGTTCACCACGTGCGTCACTTGAATCAAACTTCGCACTTCGCGAACTTGTAGGTCAAGACAACTTCTCAACGGGTATGTCTCAAAAAGAGCAAAAACTTGTTGAACTTGCAGCTTCTATTATGCAAACCGAAGGTGTTTATAACCCTGGTATGCGTGAAATCGAAAGCTACGATGCTGTGTTGATTTTGGGTGAAGATCTGACTCAAACTGCGCCACGTATGGCTCTATCTGTTCGCCAAGCTGCGAAAAATAAAGCTAAAGAAATGGCTGCAGAGCGCCGTACGCAAGAGTGGTTGGCTGAACCTGTACAACGTATTGCTCAAGATGCGAAATCTCCGATTTACATCCTTGCTGCAACTCAAACACGTTTAGCTGATGTTGCAACGGGTGAAGTTGTTGCATCACCTAACGACATTGCACGTTTAGGTTTTGCGGTCGCTGCTGCTGTGAAAGGTGAAGTGATCTTAGGTTTGGATGACGATGCGAAAGCATTTGCACAAACTATTGCGGACACTTTAAAAGCTGCGAAAAAACCATTAATCATCTCTGGTACGAGCTTACAAGACGCATCAATCATGGAAGCTGCTGCACAAGTTGCACAGAACCTTGGTAATGCGGGCTTAACATTGACTGTTCCTGAAGTGAACTCAATGGGCTTAGCGATCTTTGGTGGTCAAAGCTTAGAACAAGCATTCGCACAAGATTACGATACCGTGATCGTGGTGGAAAATGACCTTTATCGTCGTTTACCAGACGCTCAGGTGAATGCTGCACTTTCAGCGAAAGAAGTGATCGTACTTGATCATTCTGAAACTGAAACTGTGAAAAAAGCCAACATCGTACTTTCTGCTGCTTCATTTGCTGAAGGTGACGGTACTGTTGTCTCTCAAGAAGGCCGTGCACAACGTTTCTACCAAGTGTATGACCCAAGCTACTACAAACCTGAACTTGCGATCAAAGAATCTTGGCGCTGGTTACATGCCATTGAAACTGGCGTGAAAGGCAAAGCGATTTCTTGGACACTTCTTGATGATGTTATCGAGTCAGTAGCGAAAAACGTTCCTGCACTTGAAGCAATTCAAGACGTAGCACCAGATGCTGGCTTCCGTGTACATGGTCTGAAAGTGGCACGTGAACCACGTCGTTACTCAGGTCGTACTGCGATGCGCGCACCACTTTCTATTCATGAACCAAAACAACCAGTCGATAAAGACTCTGCGTTGACGTTCTCTATGGAAGGTTATGTAGGTAACCAAACTCCAGCTTCACTTGTACCATTTGCTTGGTCTGCAGGTTGGAACTCTCCACAAGCTTGGAACAAATTCCAAGACAACGTGGGTGGTCACTTAAAAGGTGGTGATGCAGGCGTTCGTTTATTCGATCGTTTAGCGAAACGTCCAGCACGTACTTTCGTTGCACCTGCACCTGTTGCGGTTAATGGTGAAAGCTTCCGTCTTGTACCGATGCATCACATCTTCGCTTCTGGTGAATTTACAGTGAAAACACCTGCGATGGAATCACGTATTCCTGAAGCAATGTTTGCTGTGGGTGAACAAGATGCAGCACGCTTAAATGTTCAAGATGGTCAACGTATCGCTGTGAAAGCAGGGGATGCTGAAATCGTCCTTCCAGTTCAAGTGATTGAATACTTACCTACAGGTTATATCGGTTATCCAGTGGGTCTAGCACCTACAGTATCGCTTGCAGAACCTGTTTCAGTCGCGGTAGGAGTGTAATTCATGGAACAAGAATTAATCCGTCAAACGCCGCTGTGGGCTGAAAACTGGCCAATCGCCTATTCAGTTCTTCAAGCAATTGTGATCTTACTGATTGTGGTATTGATCGCTGCGTTGATGTCTTTTATTGAACGTCGTTTACTCGGCTTGTGGCAAGACCGTTACGGTCCGAACCGTGTAGGTCCGGGCGGTATGTTCCAGATTGTTGCCGACATGCTGAAAATCATGTTCAAAGAAGACTGGACACCAAAATTTGCTGACAAATTGACTTTCCGTATGGCTCCAGCAGTTGCGATGGCAACTGCGGTGCTATCGTTCATGGTTATTCCTGTTTCACCTTATCTAGGTGTTTCAGACATGAGCATCGGTCTATTGTTCTTTATGGCAATGGCTGGTATTGCGGTATACGCAGTATTGTTCGGTGGTTGGTCATCAAATAACAAATATGCATTACTTGGTGGTTTACGTTCTGCTGCTCAAACCATTTCTTATGAAGTGTTCTTGGGTATTTCACTAATGGGTGTGGTTGCGATTGCAGGCTCATTCAACATGCGTGAAATTGTTGAAGCTCAACGTGATGTTTGGTTTGTTATTCCTCAGTTCTTAGGTTTCTTGATCTTCGTGGTTGCGGGTGTTGCGGTAACTCACCGTCATCCATTTGACCAACCAGAAGCAGAACAAGAATTGGCGGAAGGTTACCATGTCGAATACGGCGGTATGAAATGGGGTATGTTCTTCGTTGCGGAATACGTCAACGTAGTACTGATCTCTGCATTAATCGTGACTTTATTCTTCGGTGGTTGGTTAGCGCCTTTCAACCTAGATATTCCATTCATTCCAGCTGCGTTCTGGTTCATTATTAAAACAGCATTCTTTGTAATGATGTTTGTCTTGGCTCGTGGTTCTTTAATGCGTCCACGTTATGACCAAGTGATGAACTTTGGTTGGAAAATTTGCTTGCCATTGGCGTTGGTTAACCTTCTGGTAACTGGTGCTGTGATTCTGATGAATCAGGCCTAAGACAGCAGGGAGAATAAAATGTTTAAATTTCTAGCTGGATTTGGGTCAATTGTACGTTCGTTGTGGATGGTATTCTCACACGCGACACGTAAACGTGACACCATTTTATATCCAGAGGTTAAAGCGGAAGACATCGTACCACCACGTTTCCGTGGTCGTATCGTGTTAACGCGTGACCCTGATGGTGAAGAGCGCTGCGTTGCATGTAACCTTTGTGCGGTTGCATGTCCAGTCGGCTGTATTTCACTACAAAAAGCTGAAAAAGAAGATGGTCGTTGGTATCCGGAATTTTTCCGTATCAACTTCTCACGTTGTATTTTCTGCGGTATGTGTGAAGAAGCATGTCCTACGACTGCGATTCAAATGACACCTGACTTTGAGTTAGGTGAGTATGTTCGTCAGGACTTAGTATATGAGAAAGAAAACCTTCTTATCTCAGGTCCTGGTAAATACCCAGACTATAACTTCTACCGCGTAACAGGTATGGCTGTTGCCGGTAAAGATAAAGGTCAGGCTCAACGCGAAAGCACACCAGTTGATGTACGGAGTCTATTACCATGATGTGGCCATTTTATTTGATGGCGCTTGTGGCCATCGTCTCTACCGTTCGTGTTGTAACTAACACGAACCCAGTACACGCTTTATTAAGCTTGATTATCTCTTTACTTGCAGTTGCAGGTATCTTCATGATCGTGGGTGCGCCGTTTGCCGGTGCCCTCGAAATTATCGTTTACGCTGGCGCAATCATGGTGCTATTCGTATTCGTCGTGATGATGCTGAATCTTGGTCAAAATACTGTTGAACAAGAAAGCAAATGGCTGACTTCTTCAGCGTGGGCATATCCTGCGTTGATGAGCTTCCTGATGGGTCTAATCCTTGTTTGGATGTTGAAGTCAGACTACACAACTGCTGGCACTGTCATGGGTGCTCAAGTTGTCGGTCCGAAAGAAGTGGGTACTTCACTCTTTACTCAGTACTTATTGCTGGTTGAAGTTGCTGCGATGTTATTGCTTGGCGCACTTGTCGCTGCATTCCATCTTGGCAAACGTGAGCCAGGTGCAGAAGAGGACAAAGAATAATGGGCAACATCCCTTTAGAACATGGTTTGATCGTTGCAACCATTCTTTTTGCACTGGGTTTTTACGGTGTGATGGTTCGACGCAACCTACTATTTATTTTAATGAGCCTTGAAATCATGATGAACGCTGCTGCTTTAGCGTTCGTTTTGGCAGGAAGCGCATGGGCACAGCCAGATGGTCAAGTGATGTTTATCTTGATCTTAACGCTTGCTGCAGCAGAGGCTTGTATCGGTCTTGCGATCGTCCTTCAGTTCTATCATCGCTTCCATCATCTGGATGTGGATGCTGCTAGTGAGATGCGCGGATGAGTTATTTATATTTAACAGTACTTTTCCCGCTAATTGGTTTTATCCTGTTGGCGGCAGGTCGTAAAAACCTTCCTGAATCAGTTGCTGCAATTATTGGTGCAGGTTCAGTTGGTCTTTCAGCTTTATTTGCATTAATTGCCGGTATCGACTTTGTTAATAATGGTTCAGTTGCAACAACTCAGCATCTTTGGACTTGGTTCAGTGCAGGTAACTTAGCACCGGGCTTCACGCTTCATTTAGATGGCTTATCATTATTGATGATGGGCATGATCACAGGTGTGGGTTTCTTAATTCACATCTTTGCAACATGGTACATGCGTGGCGAAGAAGACTTTGCACGTTTCTTCTCATACTTCAACCTATTCGTAGCAAGCATGCTGCTTTTAGTGTTGGGTGACAACTTAGCGTTGTTATTCCTCGGTTGGGAAGGTGTAGGTCTATGTTCATACCTATTGATTGGTTACTACTACCAAACACCTGCAAACGGTTTTGCTGCAATTAAAGCATTCACTGTGACACGTGTGGGTGACGTATTCCTACTGATCGCATTGTTCTTGATCTACCAACAATTCGGCACTTTAAACATTGCAGAAGTTGTAGCTGCTGCGCCAACAGTTTTGGCTCAGAGTTCTTCGATTGCGATTTGGACTGCATTGATGTTGTTCTTGGGTGCTGCAGGTAAATCTGCTCAGATCCCATTACAAACATGGTTGGCAGATGCGATGGCTGGTCCTACACCAGTATCTGCATTGATCCACGCAGCAACAATGGTAACAGCGGGTGTTTACCTATGTAGCCGTATGTTCAGCGTGTTTGAACAAGCGCCAGAAGTGATGATGTTCATCTCAATCACGGGTGCAGTGACATTGTTAGTAGCAGGCTTTGCTGCATTGGTACAAACAGACATCAAACGTATTCTTGCTTACTCTACTATGAGTCAGTTGGGTTATATGTTTATGGCTGTAGGTGCTGAAGCTTACCAAGCTGGTCTATTCCACATGCTGACTCACGCATTCTTCAAGGCATTATTATTCTTGTCTTCTGGTGCTGTGATTTTGGCTTACCATCATGAACAAAACATCTTCAAGATGGGTGGTCTATTCCACAAAAACAAATTCTTGTTTGCTTGTTTCGCGATTGGTGGCGGTGCATTGGCTGCGATTCCATTCATCACGATCGGCTTCTTCTCGAAAGATGCGATTCTTGGTGCGGTATGGGTGAAAGGTCAAGCGATTGCAGTTTATGACTGCTTGTACTGGACTGGCGTAGCAGGTGCGTTCTTAACTTCAATTTATACATTCCGTCTTATTTGGGTTGTATTCTTTGGTAAAGAAAACACGCCTTACCATGAAATCAAAGGTGTTACTTACTGGGGTCCATTGGCGATTCTTGCAGTGCTTTCAACTGGTTTAGCTTATGTCTTAAAAGCACCAGTAACGAATATTTTAAATGCTGCACAAATCCCAGCATTTAATATTCCAGAAGCACTAGAACACGGTATGCATAGCGCTGAATACACAGCTGTTGGTATTGCACTTGCGGGTCTTGTAGTCGGTGTGGTGTTATTTGCCTTTGCTTATGGTGCAGTGAAATCGTTCGCGAAAACTTCACTGGGCGCGGGTCTTGCAAATATCTGTCGTAATGCACTTGGTTTCGATGCTTTGTACAACATTGTTTTCGTTAAGCCTTATTTGCTACTGGCTAAAATCTTTGGTCGTGATCCAATTGACGGCTTATGGCTTGTATTGCCTGCACTTGTTAAAGGCGGTAATAGCTTTACAAGTTCACGTCAAACAGGTTCATTGCGTGAATACGCATCTAGTATGGCATTCGGTACGTTTGCATTACTATTGATCCTGGTCGTGATTCAGGTCGTGGGGAAATAAAATGGAAACTCCAAACAATTTAATTCTACCCGCTCTGATCCTTATTCCGTTCATTGCAGGTTTTGTATGCTGGCTTGTCGATAAACTCGACAAGCACTTACCACGCTATATTGCCTTAATTGGTATGCTATTAACGTTGGTGTTAACCGTCGTTTTATGGCAAAGCGGTACTTATAACTACGAGTTGGGTACACAAGCTCCACAGTGGGCCGCTCAATTTAACCTACCGTGGATTACCACTTTAGGGATTAACATTCACCTTGCGGTGGATGGTCTTTCACTGCTTATGGTAGGTTTAACTGCATTACTGGGTGTACTTGCGGTCGGCTGTTCATGGGGTGAGATTCAAAAGAACGTTGGTTTCTTCCACTTAAACCTACTGTGGTCTTTAGGTGGTGTGATCGGTGTATTCTTAGCGATTGACATGTTCCTATTCTTCTTCTTCTGGGAGATGATGCTGGTACCAATCTACTTCTTGATCGCACTTTGGGGTCATAAAGGGGCAGAAGGTAAGTCACGCGTTTACGCTGCAACTAAATTCTTTATCTATACTCAGGTTGCGGGTCTGATCATGTTGATCGGTATCTTGGGTCTAGTGGTTGTTGGCTTCCAACTTCACGGTCAAATCAGCTTTAACTATGACTTCTTGATGAGTGTTGCACACACTGTTGAGGCGAAAGCTCCAGCACTTGCCTATGCATTCATGATCTGTATGTTCATTGGTTTTGCGGTAAAACTTCCAGTTTTCCCATTACACGGCTGGTTACCAGATGCACATGCGCAAGCACCTACAGCGGGTTCTGTCGACCTTGCAGGTATCTTGATTAAAACTGCGGCTTATGGTCTTTTACGTTTCGTAATACCATTCTTCCCAGTAGCATCTGCTCAGTTTGCTGACATCGCGATCATTCTTGGTCTAATCGGTATTTTCTACGGTGCATGGTGTGCATTCCGACAAACAGACATGAAACGTCTGCTTGCGTACACATCTATTTCGCACATGGGCTTCGTACTTCTTGCCTTGTATGCAGGTAACATCCTGACATTCCAAGGCTTGATGATTATGATGCTGGCTCACGGTCTATCTTCTGCTGCATTGTTCATTATGTGTGGTCAGGTTTACGAACGTCTGCATACACGTGACATGCGTTTGATGGGCGGTATTCGTGGTCAGTTCCAATACCTTTCATTCTTCTTAATGTTCTTTGTTGCGGCACTTGTAGGTATTCCGGGTCTAGGTAACTTCATCGGTGAATTCCTGATCTTGATGGGTTCTTATGACAAGTTCCCTGTGTATACAATCCTTGCTGCAGTAAGCTTAGTATTTGCCGGTCTTTACGGTTTAATCCTGATCCACAAAGCGTTGTTTGGTACACCAAACGAAGAACAAAAACAGCATTACGCAAATCCGTTGAAAGACTTAAATGCGCGTGAAGTTGTGATTCTTTTAATCTGTGCTCTTGGTCTAGTATGGCTTGGTCTATTCCCACAAAGCTTCCTTGATATTTCAAATTCAAGCATGGCGTGGATTGCAAATAGCTATATCCCAGTTCAAGAAGTCGTTGATGTTGTGCAGCAGATTGCTGTACAACCTGAAAATGTGGAGATGCAATAAGCCATGGACTTCACAATGTCATTTTCTGAGCTTATGCCATTAGCTCCTGTGATGATCGTGGCTTTAACTGCGATCGTCGTGATGTTGCTAATTGCAATCAAGCGTAACCACAATTTAGTTGCAACGACTTCCGTTATCGGTCTGAACCTTGCAGCCTTTTATATTATTTTTGTTTTCGTTGCAGGGCAGTATGCACCTGCAAACGTAATGAATTTGTTCATCGTAGATCCATTTACGATGTTGTACCAATTCGTGATTTTGATTGCAGCACTTGCTTGCTGCACATTGTCACATGCGTATATCGAAACCTATAAAGATAACCGTGAAGAACTTTATATCTTGATGCTGTGCTCTGTAACGGGTGCATTGTTAATGGTTGCAAGTTCGCACTATGCGTCTTTCTTTATCAGCCTTGAACTAATGTCGATTCCTGTATACGGCCTATTGGCTTATACACACCAACGTTCACAGTCCCTTGAAGCGGGTGTGAAATACTTGGTACTTTCAGCAACTGCTTCTGCGATGTTGTTGATGGGTATGGCTTATGTATATGCGTACACAGGTACAATGGCATTCGTTGCTGAACCAGGCAAAATGTTCACAACATTCAGCCAACCGGGTGTAGTCCTTGGTCTTGCACTGATTGTCTTTGCTGTTGCATTTAAATTGTCTCTTGCGCCATTCCATAAATGGACACCGGACGTGTATGCAGGTGCGCCAGCGCCAATCGCGACATTCTTAGCGACTGTGGCTAAAGTGGCAATGATCGGTCTATTCGTTCGTTACTTCTTGGCTTCTGGTTTAATCCTTTCTGATAGCTTCATCACGATCGTGACCATCATTGCAGTATTGTCTATCCTTGCGGGTAACTTGCTAGCAGTACGTCAAGTGAACTTGAAACGTATCCTTGCATACTCTTCAATCGCTCACTTTGGTTACTTACTTGTTGCGATCGTTAGTGCACGTAATACTGACTTTGTTCAAGTACAAGGCTTTGCAACATTCAGCAGCGTCAACGTGTATGTGATTACTTATGTATTAACAACGATTGGTGCGTTCGGTGTTGTGACACTGATGTCTAGCCCTTACAACAACAAAGACGAAGCAGGTAGCCTTGCTGAGTACCGTGGTTTGTTCTGGCGTCGTCCAGTGTTGACTGCAACACTGACTGTCATGATGTTATCTCTTGCAGGTATCCCATTAACAGCTGGCTTTATTGGTAAGTTCCTTGTGATCAAAACAGCGGTTGCTGGTGGTTCATGGTTCTTAGCTGCGATGGTGATCCTTGGTTCAGGTATCGGTTTGTACTACTACCTACGTGTGATGATTGTGATGTACATGACTCCACCAGAAAACCCACGTATCGACGCTGTCGATCATTGGGGTCAAAAAGTGGGTGGTATTATGGTGCTTGGCGCAGCTGCACTTGTGTTGTTGATCGGTGTATATCCAGATCCAATCATTGCAGTATCTCAAGTGGCATACTTTGCGATCTCACCTGAATTACAACAGTTCATTTTTAGCTTAATTCAGAGTGGTTTTAACTAATGAATTAAGCAATTAATTTGCTTATTACAAAAAAGCCTCCTGTAAAGGGGGCTTTTTTATTTTTATCATTTGTTAAATAGCTTTATAATGGTTGAAATTTTATCTTAACCTTTTAGGTGTTCTCCCGTGGCTATCCATGAAATCCGTCATCCTTTAATCCGACATAAACTCGGCTTACTTCGTCGTGCAGATATTAGTACTAAAAACTTCCGTGAGCTTGCTCAAGAAGTGACTATGCTTCTGACTTATGAAGCAACGAAAGATTTACCAATGGTCGATCATGAAATTGATGGTTGGAATGGTAAAGTAATTGTAGATCGTATTGCCGGTAAAAAAATAACAGTCGTACCGATTTTACGTGCAGGTATTGGTATGTTGGATGGTTTCTTAAACCTGATTCCAAGTGCGAAAGTATCTGTATTGGGTTTAGAGCGTGATGAAGAAACTTTAGAAGCGCGTACTTACTACAAAAAATTAGTACCAGACGTACAAAACCGTTTAGCGATGATTATTGACCCAATGCTTGCAACAGGTTCATCGCTCGTTGCTGCTATTGACGTTCTAAAAGCCAGTGGTTGTAAAGATATTCGTGTCATGGTGCTTGTAGCAGCTCCAGAAGGCATTAAACGTGTGAATGAAGCTCACCCAGATGTGACCATTTATACAGCATCTGTAGACCAAGGTTTAAATGAAAACGGTTATATCGTTCCTGGTCTTGGCGATGCAGGCGATAAAATTTTCGGTTCAGTTCAAAAAGAATAATTTTTGCATCATGAACAGAAAAGAGGCTTTTATAGCCTCTTTTTTATATACTAAAGACATTGGAATAAATGGAATAGGGTACTTTATGAAGTCCGAACAATATAAAGGTAAAGTGAAGCAGTACAATCCTGAAAAGGGCTTTGGCTTTCTTTCATGTGAAGAAGGTGATGTATTTTTCCATATCTCTGACTTTCCAGCAGATGGTGTCGAACCAAAACGTAATGATCGCGTGAAATTTAATGTGGTGGAAAATGGTGATCGTTATAAGGCCATTAACATTGAGCGTGAAGAAGACAAATCTGCAAAAGCTAAAAAATCTAAAGTCGTGGCAAATAACCAGTCGATTACTTCAGCATTGCTTTCAAATTTGCGTAAATAATGTGATTTTAAGATTTCGTGGAAATCATTGAAATCGAAAAAGAGGTCTATAGGGCCTCTTTTTTTATTATCATAAGAGTATTAAAAGAAAAGATGAGAGACAATTTTTATGTTTAAAGAGGGGAAAATCAAAAGCTATAACGTTGAGCGCGGCTTTGGATTTATACAACAAGATCAAGCAAAGGATTTATTTTTTCATATTCGTGATTTTCCTAGCCGACACATCGAACCACGTGTTGGAGAAAATCTCAAATACAGGATTGAAGAAGATCAAGGTAAATTTAAAGCGGTAAATATCATCCGTTTAGATTTGAAAAAAGAGCAGTCCACTCATGAACAGATAAATCCGTCATTTGGATCAATGTCAGATCGAGTAAACGATCAAGTTACTCCTCACGATATAGCCAAAGGCACAGTTTGGGGCAGTAAAATCTTCAGCATGATTGGACTCATTGTAATTGTAGTATTAGCTGTGGCTGTATATGGGAAATATCAGCAGTACCAAGAACAGAAGCAACTACATTTACAACAGCTCATGCAAGAAAATGAAAACATCGTAAAAGAACAACGTAAAGCACAGGGGGATTTGCCCGATCGGGTGCTGTCTGAGCAAGGTGAAAAAAATCTATATGGCACAGGTTCTAGTGAATTACGTAAAGACCCAATTGTGATTCAGGCAGATGAACAACCTACTGTTGTAGCGCCCACAAAAACAGAGCAGGCTAAATATAAATGTGATGGGCGTACACATTGTAGTCAGATGCGTTCTTATGATGAAGCTGTGTTTTTCATTCGTAATTGTCCAGGTACAAAAATGGACGGAAACAACGACGGAATACCTTGCGAACGACAATTTAATAAATAAGAAAAAGCGCCATTAGGCGCTTTTTTATTTAGACAGATTTTTCACAAAATTGCATAAAGGCTTTGAGACCCGGTCCTTGGTATTTCTGACGATGTACCAACATGAATAATGGACGGGCAAGTTGCCAAAACGGCGTATCTAAAACCACCAATTGACCTTTTTCACGTAAAGGCTCAATTGCCAGTTTAGAAATACATGACATACCAAGACCACCTGCCACGATTTTTAGAATGGCTTCGTTATGACCCAAGGTTAAACGAATATTGGCATCTGGCAGGTCTTTTAAAATTGCGTTATCAAATACTTCACGTGTGCCTGAACCTTCTTCACGTAAGATCCATTCTACGTTATCAAAGTCAGCTGCAGTGAGTGCACGATCCAACTTCGCTAAAGGGTGCTCAGGTGAACAGCACACAGCAAGTTCATCGTCACGCCAGTGAATACATTGCAGCTGTGGCAGATGACATGAACCTTCAATTAAGGCCAAATCCAACTGAAATTGGTTTACCGCTTCAATCATTTGGCGGGTATTGCCGACTTGAAGTTGTAAATGTGCTTGAGGCTGAATTTGTAAGAAATCTGCCATGAGGTCTGGCATCAAGTAGTCACTGATGGTTAGGGTCGCACCCAAACGCAGATCAATACTTTGTAGTTCGCCTTTCGCTGCTTGTTCAAAAGCTTCACAGCGCCCTAAAATTTCCAAAGCTTGTGGCAATAAAAAACGACCCAAGTCATTCAATTGCAAGCGTTTACCAAGTCGGTCAAACAGTGGAGCACCGAGACCATCTTCGAGGTCTGCCAATGCCATACTTGCTGCACTTTGAGTAAGTTTGACAGCATCACTGGCTTTGGTAACGGTACCTTCTTGAGCGACTGCTACAAAAACAGCCAACTGGCGTAAAGTCATGCGCATGAATCAGGCCTTAACATTTAAAAAATATTAATAAATTATGCTGTCATGCTAACATGAGCACAGTCTGTCACGCCACGTTCAAATCATGTCAATTGAAAAATTTAGCTTAGAAAAGGTTTTATCTGTACACCGTTGGACCAATACTTTGTTCAGTTTTACCATGACACGCCCTGCGCATTTTAAATTTACCGCTGGTCAGTTTGCACGAATTGGCTTGAAAGTGGGCGATGAATTGGTGGTTCGTGCCTATTCTGTGGTGTCGTCACCCTTTGATGAAACTTTAGAGTTTTTCTCTATCGTCGTTCCAGATGGTGCATTTACCTCGAATTTGCAGCATCTACAAGTTGGCGATGAGCTGTATTTAGAAAAAGTCCCTTATGGCTTCCTCACCTTGGCGCGTTATCAGTTGCCATTGCCTAAGGACTTATGGCTGTTGGGGACAGGGACAGGTCTGGCACCATTTTTATCGATGCTACAAGACTTTGAAACATGGTCTAAATACGAAAAAATTAATCTAGTCTACAGTGCGCGCACCGTATCAGAACTGGCTTATGTCGAGCGGATTCAAGAAATCGCCGAGACCTTTGGTGAAGGGCATACGGGTTTTAAATTTATACCTATTGTGACACGTGATCCAAATGCACCGCTGCATGATCGTTTACCAGTTTTAATTGAAAATGGCGAGCTAGAACAGGCGGCGGGCTTAGCGTTTAATGTGGAAACGACGCATGTCATGTTGTGTGGTAATCCACAAATGGTTGATGACACCAAGGCAGCATTAAAGGCGCGTGGTTTGACTATGAACCGTCGTGGTGAAGGAAATATTGCTGTAGAAAATTATTGGTAATCTGCCATGAAAAAAAGCTCATCGATGGATGAGCTTTTTTATTTTCGGAAATTAAATAACTGATGTTATGCATGCAAAAGTAATTTTGCATTTTTAAAATGATTTTTAAGCCAATTCGACGGAGTCTTACATCAAGGGAATGAATAAAGTGATTAGCCTTCGGCTGGAGGTACTCTTACGAAGCACGCTTCTCATTAGGCAAAATGAGAAGCGTGCTTCGCAAGGAAACCATCTTGCGGTGCAATGCACCTCACCGACAAAACTCGTTCACTAGCGTCTAATTATCTAAAGTATCGCAAAAACATTTTTGATTAGAAGAAGTCCTATCTCAAATACTTGCGGATGACGTTACCGCGTATCGTACTTTTATTTCAATCAAATTGCGCTTCTGATGTTACTGCGTAACATCAGTTAAATAAACGTTTTGATGTTAATGCAGAATTTTATTTAAGAACTGCTGCGCTCGTTCACCACGAGGGGCATTAAAGAAATCATCTTTACTGCAGTCTTCCACAATTTTTCCTTGATCCATAAAGATCACACGGTCCGCAACCTGACGCGCAAAGCCCATCTCATGGGTTACACACATCATGGTCATACCTTCTTTGGCAAGACCCACCATTACATCAAGCACTTCGTTAATCATCTCTGGATCAAGTGCCGAAGTCGGCTCATCAAACAACATGGCAATCGGGTCCATACTGAGCGCACGTGCAATCGCAACACGTTGTTGCTGTCCACCTGATAACTGTGCCGGGAATTTAGCGGCATGCGCACTCAAACCCACACGATCTAAATAAGCCAAGCCTTTTTTCTTGGCTTCGGCTTCTGATCGGCCCAAGACTTTAACCTGCGCAATGGTCAGGTTTTCGGTAATGGATAAATGTGGAAAAAGTTCAAAGTGCTGGAACACCATGCCGACACGACTACGCAATTTATTTAAATCGGTTTTTGGGTCATTAATGGAAATACCGTCGACCAAAATCGTACCGGCTTGAAAAGGCTCAAGCCCATTAACGGTTTTAATGAGTGTTGATTTACCAGAACCTGAAGGCCCACACACCACAACCACTTCACCTTGTTTAATTTGAGTCGTGCAATCGGTAAGCACTTGAAAATCTTTATACCATTTACTGACATTTTGGAGGTCAATCATCGTTTTTTGATCGGTCATACACTTAACCTCCGTTGTAATTTTTTAACTGCATAGGTGGCGATCATACTAATAGTGAAATACACCAAACCGGCAAACAGAATGTATTGAGTTAACAATGACATGAGGTCGCCTCGAACATAGTTGGTGCGGAAAAAGTCTAACAGTCCGATGGCATAAACCATGGTTGAATCTTGGAACAGAATGATGGTTTGCTGTAAAAGCAGTGGCGTCATTTTGCGAAAAGATTGCGGCAAAATAATTAAGCGCATCGCTTGGCTATAGCTCATACCGAGAGCATAAGCTGCAGAGGTTTGACCTTTAGGAATCGATTGAATCCCGGCACGGACAATCTCTGAAAAGTAAGCAGCTTCAAATAGCATGAAGGCCACGATACTCGAAACGAGGGCAGTATCAATCGTTAGATAGTTACCTGTGATCCCTGTGTAGATAAAGGGTACTGCAAAGTAGAACCACATCAGCACCAAGAGCAAAGGAATAGAACGAAAGAGGTTCACATAGCCTTTAGCAAAAATATTAAAAGCTTTAATCGAGGACAGGCGCATCAGCGCCAGTAAGGTCCCAATAAAGACACCACCAATAGTTGCCGTGATCACCACTTTGAGTGTGATGCTGAAACCATGCCATAGTGCAGGGCCAGACGCTTGGAGGTCTTGAATAAAAGAACTGAGCCATTCCATTATTTATCTCCTGCAATTAAGCCAGGAACGCGTAGGCGTTTTTCCAGAAAATTCATGAAACCAATTAAACAGATGTTGATCACGATGAAAATAATGGTGACGTAGGTATAAATTTCGATGGTGTTTTGCGTGTATTCACTGATGGTTTTCATCTGTGAAATGATTTCTGTAACACCGACCAAAGACGCAACTGAGGTGTTTTTGACACAGTTGGTCAACTCAGAGCTGAGAGGTGGCAAAATCGTGCGGAATGACTGCGGTAAGATCACATAGCGGTATAGTTGAGCCGTGCTAAATCCCATGGCATAACCTGCATTGGTTTGCCCCAAAGGAAGCGCTTCAATACCAGTCCTGACTTGTTCACAGACCCGTGCAGCTGTAAAAAGACCCAAACCGACACTTGCGGAAATTAAGGCGGTCGTATTTGCCCCAAGGTCATTCATCCACCAGCTTTTAATCGCAGCAGGGAGGAAGTTAGGTACAACATAGAACCAAATAAACAGTTGAATCAATAAGGGTACATTTCGGAAAATAGTCACGTAGGCCGTACCAATACCTCGTGCTACAGGACTCGGTAGGGTACGCATAATACCCAAGATGCTGCCAAGCACCATCGCAATGCTCCATGCCACCAAAGCGATGACAAACAGCCAGCCGATCCCAATTAAAATCCAATTCAGGTAGGTCGAATCACCTACACCTGTAGATTGGAACAGCACACCCCAATTCCAGCTATAATTCATAGGAACTCCCTATAATGAGCTTAAGCCAAAATCCGTTTGGCTTAAGCATCTTTAGAATGTTTAGGGAAAGTTATTCGTCACGGTCATGTGGATTACTAATCAATACTTTTAATTGATCAGACATCGGGAAATTCAAATTGATATTTTTTGGTGGAATTGGCGTTTGGAACCATTTTTTATACATGTCATTGATTTCACCAGAGCTATAGGTCGCTTTGATTGCATCATCAACCACTTGTTTAAAGCCAGTATCGCCTTTACGTAGCATACAACCATAAATTTCTTGAATCGGTGCTGTACCCACGATTTCCCATTTATTAGGATCTTTGGCTTTCGATTTTTCACCCGCCAGCAAAATATCATCCATCATAAATGCCGCTGCACGACCATTTTGTAGCATGAGGAAAGACTCAGCGTGGTCTTTGGCAGAAATGACTTCACCAATACCTAACTCTTTTTCATGTTGACGAATATAACGCTCAGATGTAGTTCCTGCCGTGGTGACTAATTTTTTACCTTTAAGGTCAGCGAAGTCTTTAATCCCAGAGTCTTTTGCAGTAAGTAAGCGTGAACCCACTTCAAAGAAACCTGTTGAGAAATCAACTTGTTGTTGGCGTTCTTTATTGTTGGTGGTTGAACCACACTCTAAGTCGACGGTGCCATTAGAAACTAATGGAATTCGGTTTTGGCTGGTCACTAAGTTATAACGGATTTTTAAATCGGGAAGATTTAATTGTTTTTTTACTGCTTCAACTACTTTTAATTGAAGATCATGCGCATAACCCACAGGTTGGTTTGGATTATCTGCGATATATGAAAATGGAATCGATGAATCGCGATAGCCTAAAACAATCGTGCCCGATTTTTTGATCTTATCTAAAGTCCCTGAGTCAGAAACAGCAGCTTCACTTCCTGCAGCTTTATCCGTTGTAGGTGCTTTATTGTCACTACATGCGCTAAGCCCTAAAGTGAGCGCACTTGCACAGAACAAAGTTGCTAAATGTTTTTTTGACGTCATCGTTAAAACTCCTTTTACCCTGATTTAATATCCACTTTTTATGATCTTGTTACGTATTTAGTTTTATTGCTTTGTTTTTAAGAATGTTTCAACAATAAAAAAGAGATCATTTTCTACATCTTAGGTGATAAATCGAACAAGGCTCAAGCAAAATTTATTGCCGAATTGTTACTAAGAAATGGGATAAGTTATGAAGATTTTTTATAAGTAAATTTGTTATAAGCTATTGAATATTAAATGAATTATATTTATTGTGAAATAGATAATGAAAATAAAAGGGCATAAAAAAACCTCCAAATGGAGGTTTTCGGGATTAAACTTTAGTTTAATCTCCGTGTTAATGCACAAACATATCCATAAATTCACGAATTTCTTGAATCGCTGTGTCTACGTCGGAAGTCAACCAAGTCGGTTCAAAAAAGCCAGCATAATGCTCCAGTCGATCTTGGGGAACAACTAAGCGAATCGGGCATTCTTCTTCGAGCAAGCGCCAAGGAATAATAGGCACTTCATTATCTAAAAAAGCCGCAATATTTCGAATATCAATCACCATCGCATTGATGCATTCAGGGAATGGCATCACTGAAAACTCTTCAGTACGTCGGCGGAAATATTCCAAATCACCCCATTTCAACACATAACTTGGCTTACTAAATTCAATAATGCCAATAAGATGCTGATCACGAGTGTAATGAAGGGAACATTGATGAGTGACGTCAGTGTCAAGATCAAGCGTTACACCTTGTTGATGGTACGCCATAGATTTGATAACAGGTGAAAAATAAGGTGCATGATTATAGCTCATTTCATTCATCAAAAGCAGAGAATTCCATCTAGCTCAAAAAAGCATTTATTTTTGCAACACTTGATACTCTGAAAATGAATACGATTGAAATGGTACATTCATTTCATGCTCCGATATTTTTACCTTAGCGATTGATTTTAAATCTAAAATTAAGGGAACTATCTAAACAGAAAAACGGATGTAAATTGAACTGATCTTTTAAGTTACATGTTTTCACGGATTGTAATTGTTCTTCACACAACAATGGATATTGTATTGCTAGTATAAAAAGTGAACGACGAACAACAAAATAGCGAGGGGAATATGACACACGATTTTAATAAACCACCCCATACCACCAGTACGGAAGAAACAACACAAAAAAAACGTATCCCTGTGTACATACTGATCTTAGTGGGTATCTTTTTAATCGCATTATTATTTTATATGTTTGCAGATATGAAACCTTCTGCTTCGGATGCACCGCCTGATCATCCTGCACCCAATGCACAAACTGCAACAGCCAATGATACGACTAGCGGTACACCGGGGGATGAAGCTGTTGCTAATGATTCAAATACTGCAACTGCGACAGATCGTTGATAATAATTGATGATAAATACATGAGTCAGTGTTACATGAGCGCAAGATCTGAACCTTAATTTTCTCATCAGACTGACATAAATAAAGCCTTGGTTGTCCCAAGGCTTTTTTACATTCAATTGTGAGCTTTTGTTGGAGTTATGCATACTTTGGTTGATTAAAAAATACGCAAAAACTAAGGTGGAAAAGAAAGCTTAAGTTCAAAGCATTAATGCTGTGTGATACGCGGCATACGTAAAAATGCACATAACAACAGATCATGTATAACAATGAGGGCGAACGTATGAATGATTATCTGGGTGGTCCGCGTGGCCGTTTTGATGCCATGTATTATTGGGAACAGTTTCACCCCATTTTAAGTGCAGTAGCAATTCTCCTGATAGGTTGGGTCATTGCTTTATTGGTTGCTGCTGGCGTCAAAAAAGTTCTGCAAAAATTAGGTACAAATCAAAAACTTTCAAATGCAACTGGGCACCGTTCCAATGTTGAAAATATAGTCTCCAGAGTTGTGTTCTGGATTATTTTGATCATTGCCGTCATTGGTGCACTCAATGTGCTGAATTTGACCAGTGTCAGCGGCCCATTCAGTAATATGATTCAGCAGTTCTTGTTATTTATTCCACAGCTCTTGGCTGCGGTAGCTGTAGGTTTTATTGGTTGGATCGTGGCAAGTTTGGTCAAAGTCGGTTCAAAGAAACTGCTGGATAAAACCCAACTCGATGAAAAACTCAGTTCTGAGGTTGGCGTCAGCCCAATCAGTCAAAATATCAGTGAAATAGTGTATTGGCTAATCTTGTTACTTTTCCTACCGATTGTTTTATCGATCTTGGGTTTGAACGGTCTATTGTTCCCAATCCAAAATATGGTCACTGAAGTTGTTTCTTATCTTCCCAATATCTTTATTGCTGGTGTCATCGTCTTTGTGGGTTATATCTTAGCGAAGATTGTACGAGGCATCGTGGAAGGCTTGGTGAACAGTTTAAGTCTGCAGCAGCAAGTCGAAAAAGTGGGCATGTTTAAAAACGCAAAACTTGCTCAAGTTTTGGGTAATTTTGTCTTTGCTATAGTCATTATCACTGCATTAATTGTGGCTTTCGAAGCACTTGGTATCGAGGCGATTTCTCAGCCTGCAACAGCCATGTTACATGAGATCATGTATGCGATACCGAACATCATTGCCGCAGGTTTAATCTTAATCTTGGCCTATGTGGTGTCACGCTTTGTAGCGCGTCTAGTGGTGGATGTGATCTCGGGTACAGGTGTTGATACTGTGCCAGAAAAATTAGACATTCAACGCTTTTTGGGCAAAACCAAAGTGTCGGATGTTGTCGGTTGCCTGATCGTATTTTTCACCATGTTGTTTGCGGTATCTGAAGCAGCTAACCGTTTAGGCTTTGAACAAATCAGTGCCTTAATTGCGATGTTTATCCAGTTCGGTGCAAGTATTTTGCTTGGTGCCGTGATCTTGGTGGTGGGCTTCTGGCTTGCCAATATTGTGGCAAATGTGGTGCAACGAGGGGAATACAACAGTTCACGTTGGTTAGGTAATTTGGTTCGTGTGCTGATTATGGGCTTGGTTGTTGCCATGGGCTTACGTGCCATGGGTATTGCCGACTCGATCGTGAATTTGGCCTTTGGTTTAACGCTTGGTGCGGTTGCTGTTGCATTTGCTTTGGCCTTTGGTTTAGGCGGTCGCAATCCGGCGGAACGATTGTTATCAGATCTTATTGATAAAGCAAAACGTGAAGCCAACGAACCGAATCCAGTACAGGAACAGGCGAAGGCAAAAACCACCTTTAATACGCCTACATCGTCTACAGCGAGTCCAACGCCATCAACATCTGTGATGACTTCTGAAGTGAAAACCGATGATGGCTATCCAAACATTCAACAGGCTGCTCCCGGTGTCAGTGAAAAAGAAACCGCGACGCCAGATCAGTTGGATGTAAACCCAAGTGATCAACCACAAAATAATCCATTTGGATCGACAGGCGAGGCTGAAAAACAGGTCGATGCACCTTCGGCACCTTTAACCCCGCCAAAACCAGATGATCCAAATTAAACTATTCTGTCTTTAAAAAAATCGGCCACGCTTAAGTGGTCGATTTTAATGCTTTATAAGGAATATTGTATGGCAAAAGCACCGAATAAATTTTTAGCCCCAGTGATTATTGCAGGGATCACGGTAGGTTTTTTGGCAAGCGCACGACGCTTTATTTTTGCAAAACCAAAACGCACTAATTTGGAGCAGGCAGAACAATCACCGCCAAAAAGTGAAAAAAATTATACCAATCAGTCCAAAAATAATGATTGAAATTTACTCGAAAATTGGTATTTTAAGTAATAGTGATATATGGAATATTACTTAAAATATAAAAACTTAGGATTCATATTGCTGTCATGAATGACACTTATGATCCGTACAAAGGAATGGCAAAATGGGGGTAATTTCAATGCTCAATACTTTAGTATCGACACTCAAACAAACCGCAAGCGTGCAACCACAACATATTTCAGTTGCCGTTGAAAAAATGGATATGACAATTCAACGAACTTCGTCGTCGTCAGTATCATTATTTAAAACCGACTATCTTGAATAAGTCAGATCGGGCAAGAAAAAGGGCTGAATGAATCAGCCCTTTTTTTATGCAGAGATCTTCTGCAGGTTATATTTAATTCATTCTATGTCGAGATCAGACGTATTCAGAAGCTGCATGCGCAGAAGCCCATGCCCATTGGAAGTTGTATCCACCTAAATGACCCGTTACATCGAGCACTTCGCCAATAAAGTACAAACCTTTCTGTTTTTTACTTTCCATGGTTTTTGATGAGACTTCAGTGGTATCGACACCACCCAGTGTAACTTCAGCAGTACGGTAACCTTCAGTGCCTGATGGCTTCACTTCAAAGCTTTCCAGACGGCTTGCAATGAGTTCTAGTTTTTCATCACTGATATTGCCAATGGCTAATTCAGCTTGTTCAGGCCAAATCAGATTTTGTAATTCCACAACCACGCTTTTCGGTAAGTGTTCATTAAACAATGTACGCAGTAACACTTTGGGTTGACTAGATTTCTTAGATTTGAGGAAATCTAAAACATCTAAAGCTGGAAGGAAATTGATATTAAAGCGTTGACCGACATCCCAGTAGTTTGAAAGCTGCAATGAGCTTGGGCCACTTAAACCACGGTGAGTAAAGAGTAAAGCCTCAGTAAAACTATTTAACTCATTTGATAATGTGGCTTCAACAGCATTACCGCTCAAGCGAGTGGTTACTTCTTTAAAACTATCGGAGAAAGTGAAAGGTACTAAGCCTGCACGAGTAGGGTAGACAGAATGACCAAATTGTTTGGCAATCTCATAGCCAATTCCTGAACCGCCTAAAGTAGGAATGGAAAGACCGCCACTGGCAATAACCACCGATTCTGCTTCAAAATAGCCTAGATTGGTTGCCACTTGAAAGCCTTGTTCTGGCAAGGCATTGACTGCTTTCACTTCACAGTTGGTTTTAATATCCACCAAACCTGTTTTGTCACATTCTGCCAATAGCATGGCTAAAATTTCTTTTGCACCATTTTGGGTAAATAACTGCCCATGTTTGCGCTCTTCATACTCAATTCCATATTCGCAGACCATACCAATGAAGTCCCAGTTGGTATAGCGAGTTAATGCTGAAATAACAAAGTGTGGATTATGTGAAATATAATTTTCTGGTTCGACATACAAATTGGTGAAATTGCATTTACCACCGCCAGACATCAGGATCTTTTTGCCAACTTTATTGGCTTTTTCAGCCACCAAAACTTTGCGTCCACGCTGCGCCGCTTTATATGCCGTCATTAAGCCTGATGCACCAGCACCTAAAACAAGGACATCATATTGATTTTGCGACATGGTAAGTTTCCGCGTGGAAGAAAGGACGCAGGATTATACGCTTTTTAGCGCTTCGGTTGAACCTTTCAGGCGACCTTGTAGGCCACCAGTATGAATCACTAAAACACGTTGATGGCTTGTAATCTGACCCCGCTCAATCATGCTGAAAATACCTCGCAACATTTTAGCAGTATAAACCTGTTCTAATGGGATCGCATAGCGATGTTCAAAGTCTTGCATAAACTGTAAAAGTTCCGGCGTTGTTTTGGCATAGCCGCCACAGCAAAATTCATCACTGATGTTCCAATTGATTTTCTGCGTCAACTGAGCAACATCGTCGCAAAGAAAATTACCTTTGAGCGCAGAAAAGCCAAGAACATGTTGGTGTTCAGCACTGGCATCGATCAAGCCTGTTATGGTTCCACCTGTACCGACTGCACAGCAGATGAGATCAAAATTTTGTTGATTTTCATGGCTTAAGATTTCCGTACAGCCACGGATTGCCAATGCATTGGTTCCACCTTCAGGAATGACATAATGTTCGGGAAATTCCTGTCGTAATTGCGCTAAAGCGTCAACTTGTTTCATTTCCCGATACTGTTGGCGTGTGACAAAACTGAGCTGCATACCAAACTGTTCGGCGGTGGCTAAAGTAGGATTTCGGGCTTGATGTTGTAGTTCTTCCCCACGGATGATGCCTAGACTGCCTAAACCAAATAAATGTGCAGCATATGCAGTGGCTGCAATGTGATTTGAATAAGCACCACCAAAGCTAAGCACCTGTTTAAACCCTAATTTCTGCGCCTCAATAAAATTGTATTTAAGTTTATAAAATTTATTACCCGATATTTGCAGGTGTACCAAGTCCAAACGCTTAATACACAAATCAACCCCTTGATATTGAATAGTCTGCTCAGGAATGGCGTGGGCGATAGATTCAAACATGTTGGTGATCGTTATCTTGGTGGTTAGAGTTCAAATAGGTAGGCATTGTAAAACGGCAGGTGCAGAAGATGAAATCCTGTTGAGTATATTTAGTTTACCAAGAGAACGATTCCGTTTATATCAGCACATATCATATGATCCTATGATTAGTATAGGAAACGACATAGAGACATCATTCCTGACAATTGACCCTAAATCGGCAGATAAATAAGGTGAATATCTGCACAAAAATGCTATGCTGAATTTATAAACAAGATAATTATAAAAATGGAGGGCATTCAATGAGCAAATTAAGTCGGGCTGTGCTGCCTATGCTGTGCCTGTGCAGTTTTTGGATGGTTGGCTGTGATACGACAGACGAATTGCATCGTCCTCAAAATGAACATCGCACCATGATCATTGGCGGTGTCCCTGTGAATGACCATGACTATAAATTACCGCGTGAAGATGTTGCATTCAATGAAGCCGCTGCAGATGACGATTAGCAGATGGATCCGTAAAAAAATTAGGGTGGACATACTGTCAGTACACGGTAGTGAGACGTGACATGTAAAGAGTCACAGATGCAGTGTGCTACGTCAGATGTGTGAACATTTTGAAGTAGACGTCTTACTTCTGCAGTTTAGTTTGTTGGATTAAAGCCTTACAAACATTTAAAAAGGCTCTGTACTCGCCCAGTATGCCCGAACTGGAATGAACCGTGGTTCAAATGACTAAATCAGGTCAATCTATCAGGTCAATTTGCCAATTGGATGCCTGAATTTCTAAATTATTTTGTCTAAGTTGCTGACTAATGCTATCAGCCTGTTTCTGTAAATCTGCCACTGCAATGGTTTTAATCCAACGGATTTCACTCGAGCTATAACGACCATTTTCACGGCGTGAGCTGTCGATTGCTTGTTGCAAGATTCGATGCTGTTGGGTCAATAAATCACGTTCATTGAGCACTGAAAGCATGCAGCGTCCTGAACTGGTTTTAGCCTGTGCGTTGGTGGCGTGAATCTTTTCAATTAAGCCATAAAGTTCTGTATTTACGGCAAATGCTTCTTGAATTAAAGCATTCGGTTCTTCGCTAGGTGCATCACCTTCTTGAATGAGCACGTTGTTATTGATTCGTTGTTGCAGCGAGGCCAATTTAGTTTGTAAGTCACTGCGTAAAAGTAGGGCTTCGGCTAATTTCATTGTCTTGATATTAATTTGTACTTTTAGCGATCATGCGATGGATTAATGCGGTATTCAAGTTATTTATAGCGAAAAATTTGGTCAATTAAAATAAACACTGCAAATTATAGGGAGAAATTCAGAGATTCTATCTGTAAAATTGCCACGAATTTAAGTGAAAACGGTGTAACTGTGGAATCATTTTGGATATTAGGCTCGATTGCGGCAGCACTATTACTTGGTGCAATGAGCCCGGGGCCAACGTCAATTTATGTGGCGAAGAATTCCATTGCGATTTCACGTAAACACGGTTTATTTACCGCCCTTGGTACAGGTTTGGGTGCTGCAATATTTGGGCTTTTAGCGGTATTGGGTTTGCAGGCATTTTTATTGGCTGTACCTTCTGCTTATTTAGCTTTAAAAATTTGTGGTGGTTTATATCTGCTTTGGATGGCATTTAAAATTATAAAACATGCCAAAGAACCGATTGAAGCTGGTGATGCCAGCAGCTCGCAGATGTCACTCCGTCGTGCCTTTACGACTGGTTTAATTACCCAGTTGTCGAATCCGAAAATTGCAATTGTGTTAGCCAGTATTTTTACGGCACTTCTACCGAAAGAGATTCCGACGTATTTTTACTTTGTACTGCCAGTTTTGTGTTTCTTTATCGATGCAGGGTGGTGTTCATTGGTCGCTGTGGCTTTGTCAGCAGAAAAACCACGTAAAGTCTATTTGAAGTTTAAAGCGGGTTTTGATCGGGCAGCAGGGGCAGTGATGACAGTGCTTGGGTTAAAGCTGATTTTTGGGATGAAGTGATTATAATAAGCAAGTATGTTTTTTAAAAATCCTATATAGTTTAGGACTCATGTAGAATTCTTAAAAGTTGCTCACTGTTTAAGATGGTTTTTATTTGAGCAAATTAAATAGGTCTTTATGTAAATTTCATTTGTTAAAACAAAAAATAAATCTTATTAAAATATAGGTAAAGTTTAAAATGATAATAAAATCAATAATATTTATGGGAATTATATTTTTGAGCTGTATTGTCTATTCAAAGCCAACAGTATTGGCACAGGCCGGAGATGTTAAAATTATTCAAACAAATTGTAATGATAAAAATTATCAATGTGACTATATTAAAACCTATCAGAATAAAACTGAGAAATTGATAAGCGAATGGAGTAAAACTGCAATTGCTTATCAATTTAGTCCTGATCTGATTGGGTTTAAAATTGGTGCGACAAATATTCCACACTTACTTATGGTCTATAATGAATCAAATCATAAGCAAGATTTTTTTGAAGCTTTAATGGTAGATAATAAAAACAAATGTTTCATTACCCATGAAAAAGTTAAAAAAGGCCAGTACGAGATTAAATTTTACCGAATACCGAGTTTAAAAACGTATTTTGTTATAAGTCATAAAACAAAAGGTTTAGAAGATTTTACTAGGCTTGCAACATATTATAGATTTGAGGAAGATGGTTCTTTTCATTTTAATTATGAATTAATCGAAGATGATGAGAGTTACTATAAAGAAATTAAAATTATGAATCCGTGTAGTGAGAAACCAAAGGTAACTTTAGTGACATAGGGGGATAATAGGGGCTAACCTCATTATATTTTAATTCTAAGTTTAAAAGAGAATAGTAATGACATGATCCTTTTTTTAATATTTAGCATTAATATTCAAGAAATGTCAGTAAAATAATATTGTATCGTAGAAGTTCAAGAGTACTAATAATGATTTATAAAGCTTTATTCTTAAGTTTACTAAGTGGATTTGTATGTCAAGCATACGCACATGAGCATTTTCATAAAACACGTTATGGTAAGTTTCAAATAAAAGAATCAGATGATTATCCACGTGGTGCGTTGTATTTTAATAACAAACTGGTTAACCCTATGGTAGAAGGAAATACTAGTTTAGATGTTAGAGGGATATACCAGTTAAATAGTGATGATATCCTACTTGTTGAGGAGATTGGTGGAAGCGGTTGCCCTGTTACATTGTATTTCGTAAAAATTTCTTCAACTAAGAAATTGACAGTTTCACCTGCCTTTGGATCATGTTCTGATTTAATTAAAGTCAATGCTTCGGCCAGTAAAATTGTAGTGAAAATGCCTGATTTTATGGGTGTACCTGACAATGAAGCTCAACAAATTGCAGGTGCAAAGTATAAAATTACCTATATTTATGACGGTCAAGTACTTAAAGAAAATGGAAAAATAATACGCTAAAATAATATAGATTATATTTAAGTTTAATAAGAAAAAGCCCCTACAACGTAGAGGCTTTTCTTATCTTAATCTAAAAAATTAAGAAACTTTATCACCAGCTTTAGCACCAGTTTCAGGTGAAATAACCCAAACACCTTCGCCATTACCCGCAGCTAAAACCATACCGTTAGAAATACCAAAACGCATCTTACGTGGTGCAAGGTTAGCCACCATCACCACTAATTTGCCTTTTAAGTCTTCAGGTTGGTAGAACTCACGAATACCGCTAAACACGTTACGTGGCTCAGCTTCGCCGACATTTAAAGTCAATTGAAGCAGTTTGTCAGAACCTTCAACGTGAGCAGCTTCTAAAACTTCCGCTACACGTAAGTCAACTTTCATAAAGTCTTCAATGCCAATAATTTCAGCTTCACCTACTTTAGGCTCAGGCTTCTTCTCGACAGCTTTTTTCTCTTTTTTCTTTTCCGCTTTTGGTGCTTCCGCAGGTGCCGCTAAAGAATCTTTAGATGCATCGACCATTGCAGCAACAGCTTTTGGATCTACACGTTGCATCAATGGTTGGAATTGAGCAATTTCATGATCCACCAAAATCGTTTTACCAGAAGCAAAGTCGAAAGATTCTAATTTTAAGAAGCTCTGAACTTCTGCTGCCAATGTAGGAAGTACTGGTGCAAGGTAAACCGCCAATTGACGGAACAAGTTAATACCAACAGAACATACATCATGAACTTGCTGTTCCTCGCCTTCAATTTTCGCAAGTGCCCAAGGCTTTTTCTCGTCGATGTATTGGTTGGCTTTATCTGCAAGCGCCATGATTTCACGGATGGCTGCAGAGAATTCACGTGCTTCGTATTGCGCTGCGATTGAAGCACCTGCATCAATAAAGCTTTGTACCAATTCAGGCTCAGCACACGTTGCAGAAAGTTTGTTATCAAACTTAGTATTGATGAATTTCGCACAACGGCTTGCGATGTTCACAACTTTACCAACAAGGTCTGAATTCACTTTCTGAACGAAATCATCAAGGTTCAAGTCAGAGTCTTCAACTTTGTCAGAAAGTTTAGATGCGAAGTAGTAACGTAAGTATTCAGGGTTCAAATGCTCAAGATACGTTTCCGCTTTAATGAACGTACCGCGAGATTTAGACATCTTTTGACCGTTTACAGTCAAGAAACCGTTGACGAATAAACTTGTTGGGGTGCGGTAGTTTGCACCTTCAAGCATTGCAGGCCAGAACAACGCATGGAAGTAAACGATGTCTTTACCAATGAAGTGATAGACTTCATTTTTAGAATCTTTTTTCCAGTAGTCGTCAAAGCTCAAATCTGGACGCTTGGTTTTGATGTAGTTTTCAAAGCTCGACATATAACCGATTGGTGCATCGACCCAAACGTAGAAATATTTGTTTGGTGCATCAGGAATTTCAAAACCGAAATAAGGCGCATCACGTGAGATGTCCCAATCAGACAGACCTGCTTCAAACCATTCATCGAGTTTGTTGGCAATTGACACAGGCAGACGGCCTTCGTCTCGTGTCCATTTTTGCAGGTATTCACCAAAGTTTGGCAGTTTAAAGAAGTAGTGATCTGAAGATTTTTCTACAGGTGTCGCACCGCTCAAAGTCGATTTTGGATTGAGTAATTCAGTTGCGTTGTATGTTGTACCACACACTTCACATGAGTCGCCGTATTGGTCTTCCGCTTTACATTTCGGGCATGTGCCTTTAATGAAACGATCCGACAAGAACATTGCTTTTTCAGGGTCAAACAATTGCGTCACAGGGCGTACAGCAATGTTGTTTGCTTCACGGTTCTTAATATAAATCTCAGAAGCGCGTGCTTGGTTTTCAGGGCTGTTGGTTGAGTCGTAATGGTCAAAGTCAACTTTAAAGCCAGCAAAATCACGTTCATGTTCTTTTTGCACATTGGCAATTTGCTGTTCAGGCGAAATACCATTGGCTTCCGCACGTAGCATGATCGCTGTGCCGTGAGCATCATCCGCACATACATAAGTCACGTTATGACCCATTGCACGCATGGCACGAACCCAAATATCAGCTTGGATATAACCGAGTAAATGACCCATATGAATTGGGCCATTCGCGTATGGAAGGGCGTTAGTAACTAAAATATTACGCACGGATATGACTCTCTCATTCGTATTTATGCAATGGGCTGTAATTTTACATGAGATAGCCAGTACTTGCACAAGGGAATAGGTGAAATCTTTGCAAAAGTAAAAAATTCTATATTGCTGACACAATTACAGTGATAATAGGGCATAACTGTGATGCCTAAGAGTAACAAGCCCATGTATGAAGATGACTATGAAGACGATCAGCCAATCACTCGTATTCCTCAAAATGAACAGCGTCATAAATTGGGGCATCACATTATTAAAGATGCGCAGCAATATTTAGAACAGATTTCAGCAGATGAGCATGCCTTACTGATTCAAACTCTGCGTCATTTGGCACAAGATGAGCCTTATTTCGATATTTTGGCCGATGAATTAGATCAGCCGGTAGAAATGAAAGTAGCGAATGATGCTTTAAATTTATTGTATTTTTGGCAACTGCTTCATCAACATGAAAATGATGCAGACTTTGATTTTCTGAATGTCATCAATAGCGAGTTTTTCCAAACTGAAATGTTGAAAGCCTTTGATGCTTTGAATATTGGTGAACATAAAGCAGCGCGCCGTCAGGTACTTTTAGATGCGTTTAAAGTGTATAAATTAGACATTCATGCAGGCTGTATCCCAGTGTTATATGCACAGCTTGAAGGCATCTTGACAGACGTGCTGATTCAAACGGGTTTCTTAAGTCAAAATGGCACTAAATTTGTCGATGTCTATAAAATTGTACCGGGGCTTAAAGGCAGTGAAATTAAAAGCCTTTGGCACAAATCTAAAATTGCCAATGAGTTAAATCCGTATTTTGCCGAATTGGCGGCCTATCAAATGGATAACAGCTCTACCGTAGCGATGACCCGTCATAATATTTTGCATGGTACCGATGTCGCGCATTTTAATCAGGGACGGAGTTTTATCCTGTTTATTTGGCTGTTTTCCGCAGTGAGCTTTATGAGTACGGTCAGCAAATAAGTTTAATTTCAAGAGATCAATGCATAGGAGTGGCATTGATCTCTTTGCATTACATCATCCTTTAAAATTAAAAGCATAGAGTAAAATCGACCATGCATATTTGCATCAAGCCATTGTGAAAATAGGCAATCACATGGCGTTTTCCTGTGGTTGATTTGTTTCTAAATGCGTCTATTTCAGGTATCTGCTTCAAATCGCGTTATAACTATTGTTAGGCAATAACTGAGAATAGGGTGAGCGAGATGACAACAGAAAGCACATTAAATGATTTAAAAAATAAAGCATCAGAACTCGGTGATGACATACAACTCAAGGCCAAAGAGGCGCAACTAGAAGGCGAAAAAGCACTCGATGGTGCAAAGCATAAAGTTGAAGAGCTCAAGCTTGAGGGTGAAAAAGCCTTAAATGAGGCCAAACATGAACATGCAGAACAGCATGCAGAAACCAAAGACCGTCTAGAGCAGTTAAAAGCAGAAGCGAGTCATAAATTTGATGAAGCCAAAGTCAAAGCAGCTGAACTTAAACATGAGGCTGTCGAAAAATTTGATGAACTGAAGGTGCAGGCGACAGAGAAATTTGACGAGTTAAAAAAGAAAGCCTCTGACACACTGCATAAGTTTAAAAAAGATGACCAAGCTTAATTGGGTCTAATGAAAAAAGCCGCTCTATCTTGAGCGGCTTTTTTAGGTTTCATTGCTTTAATCCATCTAAATTTTCAGTCTTAATATTTTTGACTTGATCATCGACTACGGTAATCACGTAGCGCATATTGGCAATTTCATAGGTGTAATCTACCGCCAATTTTGCAGGCTGATTTTTCTCTTGCAGCGGATAAGACACCATTTTCATCGGAGAAGCTTGCATACGCGAGCGCATGAGATCGAGGCTATCACCAATCGCCACAGTTTGTCGGTCAGGTGTTTGAATGGCTTCAGTCGCAATTTCTGCATAGGCTGCTGAAGTCAGGAGCATCAAGGCGCATAAAGTCGTTTTATACACAGACTTCTTATACATAGTCTTCCCCATTTTTAAAATTAAAAGTACAAAATGTGCCTTTAGATTGCACATCCATCGCTTTGATTATTCTGTTGAAACGACTGAAATATAAACTGAAATTACGCTGTAAAAGTATGGTTGATATGTAATCAATTTAAAATTTAATGGCTTTGGTTTAGCCGCATAGATCAACTATAAGGGCATTTTAAGTGGCACACGCTTGAAAACTTGCTTGAAAGCTGACTAAATTACTCACTGATGTTACGCAGTAACATCAGACGCACCGTTTGCTTCAAATAAAAGAATGATACGCGGTAAGGTCATCCGCAAGTGTTTGAGACAGGACTCCTTCTAATCAAAAATGGTTTTGCGATACTTTGAATAATTTGACGCTAGTGAACGAGTTTTGCGGATGACAATGGTTTTGGGTACTTTTGCCAAAACAAAAGTACCTCCAGCCGAAGGCTAATCTCTTTATTCAAACCCTAGATATAAGACTCCGTTGAATAGACTTAAAAATCATTTTTAAAATGCGAAATTACTTTTAGGTGCGTAACATCAGTTACTCAACTTTATAAGCTTATAGGGATAAGTCATTCATCTCCCTCTTACTCTGTGGCAGATGAACAGGTAAACTATCGCTATTATCTTTTGATGTTCCTGTTTGGAGACAACATAATGTCGTGGCTTTCTTCTCTAAAATCTGTGTTTTCACCCTCCCAAGAGGTGAAAGAGGAGGAAATCCAACAGGTTTTACAAAACTACGTACTTCCCAATTCAAATAATGCTTTAAAAGACCGTATTACACAGGTAAATGTGCAAGGTCAGATCTTGCAGATCACGATTAATACCTTTCCTTCAGAAGCAGATGACTTACAAAAAATCCATGATGATTTGGCTGATGCGTTAGAAAAATGCGGTATTAACGAGCTGAATATGCATGTGATTCAACAAAAAACAGGGCATAAATCTGAAGGTGGTTGTGGTCATCATCATGCAGAAGGCGAAATTTGTTCTAGCCAAGAAAAAGCTGAAAGTTCAGCTGCAAAAAGTCAGTTACCTCCAGTTGTGGATGCGTCTGCGAAAACACCTGAAGCACCTGCCGAAGTTGATCCGAATAATCCACCGATTCAAAAAGCGGCTCCACAACAGCGTGATGTACCGAAACATCCACGCATTCAAAATGTCATTTTGGTGTCATCTGGTAAAGGTGGTGTGGGTAAATCGACCACCACTGTGAATTTGGCGCTCGCATTACAACAGCTGGGTTTAAAGGTTGGGGTATTAGATGCAGACATCTATGGTCCAAGTATTCCAACGATGCTCGGCAATGCAGGCCGCACGCCGATGATTGAAGCTGAGCAATTTGTTCCTATTGAAGCATATGGTATGGCTGTGCTTTCAATTGGTCACTTAACTGGGGATCACAATACCCCTGTGGCTTGGCGTGGGCCGAAAGCGACGGGGGCGTTAATGCAGCTCTTTAACCAAACGTTGTGGCCTGATCTGGATGTATTGGTCATTGATATGCCACCAGGCACAGGTGATATCCAGTTGACGCTTGCACAGCGTATACCGGTGACAGGTGCTGTGATTGTGACGACACCACAAAATGTTGCATTAATGGATGCGACCAAAGGCATTGAGTTGTTTAATCGTGTACATATTCCCGTGATGGGCGTGGTTGAAAATATGTCGACTCACATCTGTTCGAACTGTGGGCATGAAGAGCAAATCTTTGGTACAGGTGGTGGCGACCAACTTTCAGCCCAATACGACATTCCGCTCTTAGGTCGTTTACCGCTGAATGTACAAATTCGTGAAAATGCCGATGCAGGGAAACCATCTGTGATAGCAGGTGATGATGCTGCTGAAAGCTACATGGCGATTGCACAAAAAGTTGCAGATGCATTACCTCAGGCTGAAAAAGATAAAAACCGTATTTTCTAAGGGTGAACTGAAATTTAAGTTGATCGTATTAAAATCTGGCCTCGTGCCAGATTTTTTATAACGTGGTATTGGGAGTGTTTGAAAATTATGAGTACTGAACTTTAGACATTCAACGATGTCTATGAATTACACATCTAAAAAACGATTTGCACAATTTCTTATTTTTCCTGCGATTATAAGCCGTCTGCCAAGGATAAAATTCTTGAGGCATATCAAAGGATGTCGCGTTTGTACTTAGTTTTTACAAAATAGCTTTCACGATATTTCTATTATTTTGGCTAGGATCAATTCTTTGAACGGCAGTAACTGTACAAACGCATTGTGTCTTAGATTTTTTGCCAAATGTCCTCTGTTACAAGGGGCTTAGCATTGAAAAAATATAGAGGAACAAATAATTTTAAATATTATTTGAAGTCATTAAAACCCACCCATCAAATGAGGGTACGCCTTAGTCTAAGAAATTAAAAAGCCCGGTAATTACCGGGCTTTTTAATTGGTTTTTTAGGAGGAAAGAGACGGGTTTGCTTTACGTTTAGCAGTGATAATATTCACCGTAATTGCGATGATGACCATGATAATGCCTACAATATCTGTAATGGTTTCTGGAATAATCATACACAGCGCACCCACACCTAAAAAAATACGCCAGAACCAGTTGAGATAAGTCTTGAAATAACCTTCAACTGCGGAGCCTAAAGCGAGAATTCCTATCACTGAAGTGACAGTAATACTCACTATAGTTGTCCATGCAGGAAAGGCAAATTCTCGAGCATTGACTGCAACATTGGTGGTATCAATCATCAGCATGGCAGGGTTATAAACGAATAAAAATGGAACAATAAAACCAGCAAGAGATAGTTTTAAGGCCTGAAACCCAGTGCGCATTGGATCACCGCCTGCAATTCCTGCACCAGCAAAGGCGGCAAGGGCAACTGGTGGGGTGATGTTTGCAAATAAACCAAAATAGAACACAAACATATGCGCGACTAATACAGGAATATCAAAGTTTGCGAGTGCTGGTGCTGCCATAGTGGCAGTAATGATATAGGCCGGAATAGATGGAAGCCCCATGCCTAAAATCATCGATGCAATCATGGTCAAAAATAAAGTGAGAAAGAGACTACCTGCACCTAAACTCATAATTGAAGAAGTCATTACTGAACCAAAACTTGTCAGACTTACTACGCCGATAATAATACCAACGACAGCACAAGCAGCCATCACAGATAATGATTGTTTGGCTCCATCAACGAGCGCATCTAAAATATCTTTTACACCCATTCGTGTTGATTTTCTTATAGCTGCTACAAAGATGGTCAGGACGATGGTGTAGACAGCAGCATAGCTCACAGGAATATTTTGAAATAAGAAAAAGACCAGTGCCAAAATTGGAATAAGTAAATGTCCACGCTCTTTTAGAACTTCTTTTACTTTTGGTAAATCAGCTTTAGGTACGCCTTTCAGATCATCTTTACCCGCACGGAAATGAACTTGAGCCATGACGCCAAGGTAATACAATAAAGCAGGTAATAAGGCGGCTAGTGCAATTGTGCCATAACTCACGCCAGTTGTTTCGGCCATAATGAAGGCACTCGCACCCATGACTGGTGGCAAAATTTGTCCACCAACGGATGCACTGGCTTCAACGGCACCAGCAAAATTCTTGTGATAACCAATCTTTTTCATCAATGGAATAGTAAATGAGCCTGTACCAACAACATTGGCAACAGCAGTGCCATTAATACTGCCCATAAATCCACTTGAAATTACAGCAACTTTGGCAGGCCCACCTTGTTTATGTCCAGCCAGCGCCATGGCAAGATCATTGAATAATTTCCCCATACCTGATTTTGCAAGAAAAGCACCAAAAAGGATAAATAAGAAAATAAAGGTGACGGATGCACCAATTGCCGAAGAATATAAGCCTTCGGTTTTTAAATACATATGTCCGAAAATGTCGCTGATTGTATAAGGGCGAGTAAGTAATCGATCTGGCATCCAATCAAAGTGACTGATAAATGTATAGGTCAGGAAAATTAAACTTAAAATGGGCAACATCCACCCCATGACCCGGCGAGTTGCTTCTATGACTAATACCACACTCATAATTGCAAACGCGATATCTAAGGTATTTGGAATACCACCTCGAGTGGTCATAATAGATTGATATTCTTTCCATAAATATAAAAAACTGAAGATGGAAAGCAAAGCCAAGAACCAATCGAGAAGTGAAATATGCTGTCGGGAGCTTGTTTGACGAGCTGGATAGAGTAAAAAAATGAGTGCTAGGCCAATAGCGACATGGGCTGCACGCTGTATTAACTCAGGTAAAGGATTAAACGTAATAAATAAATGAAATAATGAATAAAAGATCGCTACAAATGCAACAAAGTAGGTAACAGATTTGCTCATATTGATTCGAGTAACAGATTCCCGATCAAATTTTTCTAATATGGCTTGTTGTTGTTTCTCATCGAGTTGTTCTAATACAACTTTATCTTCTTTGGAATTCATAGGCATTCTCCAATCCACCAAGACTTCCATTTGGGTTGATATTGAACCGAGATGTTGACCAAACTATAGTCTGGGTAACTTTGAAAAATAGACCAAATTTTTTGGTCAGCGAGGATCGTGCCTTGCATATTTCTAGAAATCACCCAGTTGATTTCATCTATATTTTGATTGACCCGCATTCTAATCACACCATTTTTTTGAAACTCAATGGGATAATTTGAGGGTGTACCTGCACCAAATGAAATCAAATCGGTGTGGCGCAGTAAAAACGTATTCTTTTGACGCTGATATTGTTCAGACCAAGCCGTCTTTTCTACTGAATGCTTCCACTGTAAATCAAATTGATCAGTTGAAATTTTGCATATATCAGTTTCAACTCTAACCTGCGTATACAGTGTTGGATAGCTAGCATAGATTAAGAAGAACAATATAAAAAATGCAGTATAAACTGCATTTTTTTGAAGCTTATTATTTTTTAGCCACTTCATCATAGTAGCGTTTCGCGCCTGGATGTAGAGGCGCTACAAGGCCTTGTTGAGCACCTTCAAGCGTGATTTCTGTTGCTGCTTGGTGTGAAGTTGCCAATTGAGGCAAACTGTCAAAGAAAGTTTTTGTTAGTTTGTAGACATCATCATCCGATATATCTGTGCGAACAACTAATGCATTTTTAATTGCGGCAGTTTGAATGTCCGCAGTATTGCCATATGTGCCTTTTGGAATAATCATCGGTAAGAAATAACTTTGATCTTTAGCTATTTCTTTGACTTTATCTGCATTGATTGAAACCAACTGTAGATCAAAGCTTTGTTGAAGTTCCATGAGTGATGAATTTGGAATGCCACTAGTCAGGAATGCTGCATCAAGCTTGCCACCTTTTAAAGCATCAGCGGCTTCAGCATAGCCTAAATAATCAACTTTAATATCTTTATAGGTGATTCCAAAACCATTCAACAGTGTGCGTGCATTTACTTCTACACCTGAATTTTGTGCACCCACAGCGATACGTTTACCTTTCAAATCTTCGATATTTTTGATCCCTGATTTTTTAGAGGTTACGATTTGTACGTAGTTTGGATAAAGCGCTGCGACTTGGCTGACATTCTCAACTTTACCATTTGCGAAACTTCCTGCTCCGTTCAGTGCTTCTGTTAAGCTGTCACTCATAACAAATGCCATTTCAACTTTATTCTGTTTGAGAAGGTTTAAGTTTTCGACTGATGCACCTGTAGTCTGAGTCTTAGAATTTACACCAAAAGTTTTGTTATAAATTTCTGCAAGACTCGTCCCAATCACATTGTAAGGTCCTGATGCTCCGCCAGTTGCAATGGTTACGAACTTGGTTTGAAGTTTGTCAGATGTAGCAGTTTCTGCGCTTTTTCCTTCCGTGGTATTTTTTGAAGTAGATTGATCATTTGAGCAAGCAGTAATACACGCCAAAGTAACCGAGAGTAACGTGAGTTTTGTCCATTGGTTCATAGAAACGTCCTTTTACACATAAATTTTGAATATTGATTTGATGAGTTTTAATTTTAATTTCCACTACTCAATTGAACATAACTTAATCAATTATTTTTGAAAAGTATTTTTTTTTGATTTTTTAGTCTCCAATAAATAATGGTTATGCGTAAGAATGGCATGGAGCTATATCGTTTATTTTAATAATATTTTGTTACGTGTAAAAACTGTAGGGTATACATGGAATCATGTGAAATTTCTTTTATAAATATAAGTTCAAGATATTTCTTTGAATTGTAAGGTGCTCTGAATGACTGTTCAGCTAAGGTTTTGTTTTTCTATTTAAGTTACTGAATTTATAATTAAATAAGGAGTTTTTTATAAGCATTTCTATTTTTTATTTTGCTAATACGAAACAACTGAATTAATCTTCGCGGATTAAGTTTGAGGTCAAAGTATGATTTCATGGTTTTTTATTGGTCTAGTTATCAGTATTTTGTTAACGCCAGGACCAACCAATACCTTACTCGCATCTTCGGGTATTCAAGTTGGGCTACGTAAATCATTCCGACTCATTCCAGCGGAAGCCTTTGGTTATCTTATTTCGATTAGCCTATGGGGTTTTCTCATCGGTAAAATTTCCGTATATCTACCTTTATTGCCGACCATTTTGAAATTGTTTAGTGCTGGCTATATTCTATTTTTGGCTATGCGATTATGGCGTACAGCAACTGTTGCTGAAAATTTTAATCAAAAGGGCATTCGTGCACGCGAACTTTTTGTTGCGACGTTATTAAACCCCAAAGCATTATTATTCGCATCTGCGATTTTTCCTGCATTGGCTTGGCAAAATGCGCAGTATTATGTAGCTCACATGCTAATTTTTTTGTTGTTGATCGTTCCAATAGCATTCTTTTGGACCTTTCTTGGTTCAGTTTTGGCATCGAATAAAATTAGTTGGCTCAATCAAGCCAATTTACAACGAACAGCGTCATTGGTCTTGGTTAGTTTTTCGATACCACTGAGTTATTCTGCGATTTTAAAACTCTAAATTGATTTCAAAATGACTAAATCCGCTTAGTTCGGCAAAGCTTATTTTCATTAAGTCGGATTTCAGTTAAAGTACCACGCAATAATTGATTTAAGTTTTTGGATAGAGATAAATGGCTATTAAGTCTGATCGTTGGATTCGCGAAATGAGCGAAAAACACGGCATGATTGAACCGTATGCAGAAAACCAAGTCCGTTATGATGAAAATGGCGAAAAGCTTATTTCGTATGGCGTGTCGAGCTATGGTTATGACGTGCGCTGTGCTCGTGAATTTAAAGTCTTTACCAATGTTCATTCAGCAATTGTTGACCCTAAAAACTTTGACGATAAAAGCTTTATTGATATCGAATCAGACGTTTGTATCATTCCGCCGAACTCGTTTGCACTAGCACGGACAGTCGAATATTTCCGTATTCCACGTAATGTTTTAACCGTTTGTTTGGGTAAATCAACCTATGCTCGCTGCGGTATTATTGTCAATGTGACGCCTCTTGAACCAGAGTGGGAAGGTCACGTGACTTTAGAATTTTCGAATACAACCAACTTACCTGCACGTATATACGCGGGTGAAGGTGTCGCACAAATGTTGTTCTTCGAATCAGATGAAGTGTGTGAAACCTCTTATAAAGACCGTGGTGGTAAATACCAAGGTCAAACCGGTGTGACATTACCTAAAGCTTAATCCTTCGGATTGAGTTTAAAAAAGCGGGCGAATTAGCCCGCTTTTTTGTTGGGTCATTCATCGGAAAATAGACCATTCGGTGGGGAAGTTTTTGCAATTGAGTAATTATTCAGCATAATAAAAAGTTAAGTGACTGGTCTATCACAAGTCTCCATTTAAGGAATAAATGGACAATAACATCAAAGCCAGTTCTCAGGAATAAATATAAGAGAGATGCAGAGCATCTGATAAAAGGAAGGTCGAGATGACTCAATTCACCCAGGCTAAGTTATTCCGCCAGAGTTGCTTAGCAGCCGCAGTCAGCATGTTTGCTGCACCATCTGTTTATGCGCTTCAAGATTTATCAGATGAAGCACTTTCAGCCACAACAGGTGAAGGTGTTGCACTCACTTTAGAAAATTTCAAAATGGTCTTTCAAGGGCCAAATGACCGTTCTACGGCTTCTAGTTATGCGTCTGCTATGGTTGATCCAGGGAAAAGCGATACAGGTTTTATTCGGATTATTCCTACTGGTGAAAACTATGAACAATTAGGCCAGCGTGCTTACGATAAAATCTATAAAGCTGCATATGTTGATGCCTATCAGCAAGGCCGAGTTACGGGCTATAACGGTGTTTATGACTCCACTTTCTTAAGTTCTAAAAGCACCTATGAGACCAATAATGCTACACGTATTACCAATGAAACCATAGCAACATATTCAACAGAATATCGTGGCCGATTAGTACAGTCTTATCTTGAATCACCAACGATGAAGGCATATTACGATCAGCGTTATGCAGATTATAAAAATGGTACTATTATTTCGGGCTTAGAATCTGATGGAACAACAAATAAAACGTTGACAGCAGGTCAGGATAATAAATCTAAAGAATATGCACTGCAAAATACGTATGAGATGATTGAGTTACTATACGGTAACAATAGTACGGGTAATTTACCGACCACTTCGACTTTTTATAAAAATTATGTCTCAGGAAAAATTACACGTTCAAATATTATAGATACGACAAAAAATGCTCAGTTGAATGCGAAAGCTGCAGAAACCCTCAATCAGTTGGCAACTGACTATGCCAAGCTTGAAGCTCAAAAGGCGAGTGATGCAGCATTAGCAACGGTGAAAAAAAATGCTGAGATTACAGCAAAACAAATTGCCTCGACTGCGACCGTATCGAGTCTCAGATCGAAAGCAGATGTATTTATATATGGCTTAGCCCTGTCCAACAGTAAAGATAAAAATGGCAAAAGTTCATTAGCAACACGCTATACCGATCAAGGGTTTAATTGGGGCACAGCTGAAAATCCATGGCTTTTCCATGCGGGAAATCAAGATGTTGAACAATTTGCGGCAAATAATAAAGGAAATGTTGGTTACTTAGCCATTGAGGCACCATTAAAGAAAATTGCAGCAGATGATGCATCTAACAATATCAAACTTGGTTTGTGGATGGATGTATTTTCACGGTCTTTGAATTCAAGTAATGTTGTTGATCCGATTACCGGTGCGCCGACCAGTGGCTTGGATAAAGACTATCGTTTACGTACTCAAATTGTTGCGAATGGTTTGAGCTTCAATGGTTCACAAGTTCGAATTTTTCAAACCCTAAAATCAACCAATACCAATTACAACCAAACCTTGGGTTTAGCCAGTCTAATTCGTATTAACACCAACGATCGTGCTGAATCACTCAGTATTAATGATAGTGATTTGGATGCACGTGGTATACGTATTAGTACAGCTGCGCGCTCTGAACTGGATGATGGTACTGCAGCGACACCCGCTATGGATCGTTCTGTCGCTCCGATTTTCCATGAAACGGAAGGTCTATACTTATATAGCCCAAACATCAATTTAGTTTTAGGCAATATGTATCAGCCCTTTATTGTGGGGTCGGAAGGTCGAAATATTATTTTGGAAGTAACACGTATACCTAACGTGCCTTCAATTTACAGTAAAATTTATACCTACTATACAGATATCGCTGGTAATACCACAGGTACATCGGGTTTAACTGCTGCAGACTTTAAAGGTTCAACCTGTAATGTCTATAGTTGTGGCACGGAGTTAAAAGCAAACTCTTCAGATGCGACAGCACTATATCAAGGACGTAATGCAACACACAGTAGCATTGCGATCGGTACAGTAGAGCGCTTGCCTGGTAATCTGTTGAATGCAAAAAGTACGGATACTGCGACAGGTGTGGTGTTTAAAGGTGTCAATGGACAAAGCACGAATTTAGGATCTGTTGCCATAGATGGCGTATTGATTCAGCACTTAAAAATAAGAACAACAGGGCTGTAGGAGAAATCACATGTATAAAATTTTATGCGCTGTTGTTTGTGCTGCACTGACACAAACTCATGCAGGTTTAGTGTCTATGGATAATAGGGAACTTACCGCTGCAACCGGTCAAGGCGGTGCAGATCTCAGTTGGACGCTTTCATTAAACCATCAATACGCCAATGATATGTCGAAAAACAACATTTCTATCATGGATGCGAATGGTAAAACTACTCAGGCTTTTTATGGATATCAATGTTCATCCAATGAGTTTTGTCGCTTAGCTCTTGCACCCAATAATCATGTGGATGCAAATGGTAATAAGAAATGGTTGGTGTTTAAACAGTTTCAAGGAACGTTACAGATCGATCAATTTTCACTAGATGGTGTGACGATTATCAATCGTGAAGGTAATCCACAAACGGCTATGCAGTTGACATTTTATGATGATAAGCCATTAAAAATTAGAAATTTAGGTTTTGCTACCTTGGCAGTAGAAACAGGTACGACAGGTAAGGAGGGGTATGAAAATACCAGTACTTATACGACCTATACTGAAAAGAAAGCGGACGGAACGACAACAACTTTAGCAGTACCTGATTTTGATCGTGGTGCAGAACAAGGATTTATGGGTGTTAATGTGCATGGCAATATGCATATGAGTGGAAAGTTAAACATCTTCAGTTTTAACTGCACTGGAAATGGTGCAGGTCGCTGTTAATCAGCTGTGACTGAATATAAGGATATAGTGATGAAAAAAATAACAACTTTAACGGCACTCGCAACCAGTATTTTACTTGCTCAACACGCCTATGCTTTTGAAGCGATGACCGATGAAAGCTTGGGTGCAGTTACTGGCCAAGATGGTATTTCGATTACCCATGAAGTTTCTAGAGTCAAAGTTGATCAGTTAAATTGGGTTGACCCAACTGACCAAAATAAGATGAAAATGGGTTTGCACAATGTACAAATAGATGGTGTTGGGCAAAGCACCATTACATCAAAATTAGATTTTGATGTTGGGACGACGGATGCAGGTGTAGGTATGCGTATAGCTGCAAGTGTCAGTCCATTTACGGCTGTTGCACAAAATATTATGCTGCTGTGTCAAGGTGCAACGTGCCAAACGCATACGCAAAATTTAGGTTCACTTACGATTGCAACATCTTCACCTTTAAAAGTATTACTTGAAACCAGCAATGGTCTATTTAACCGTAATGATACGGCGTATATGGAATTTCAATTGCAAAATGCCAGTATTAGTCATGGTATGAATGGACATAGCGTAACCTTAAAGGACTTTAACTTTAACTTTGCTGGTTCAGGTTATATGTATGTTGCAGCTGATGAAGGCATTGTTCTCACCACAAAATCCACAGGGAGCAAAGATCATACGGTCAATTTGGGGCGGGTCAAGGACACATCAGATGTGCATAGCTCACGTAGCGATGCCACAAACCCCGGCGTTAATATCGATCTACGTTACGGTACCGATGGTGGTGCACAGCGCAATTTAATTCGTATGGGAGCATCGGGTGCTGTCACTAATGCACGAGTGGCCTTAAATGCCAATCAAGACGGAATTAAAGATTTTGGTCTAGCAACGAAAGCTTCAGGATATGAGTCTGTTGGTTCAGGTGGTTTACATTTAGGAGTGCGCGCGGATTTTACTTCAAAGGATGATCCGAGTCTTGTTGCAGGTCAAGCACCGACAACCTTAGAAATTGGCCATACGGGTATTGGTAGTTATGCCATTGAATTTTCTAATTTAACGTCTTTAGTTGCTGATAAAAATGCCTATATTGATTTTGGCGATATTTATATCAATACCATTCAAGCCAAAAGCCTTGATTTTCTGGTAAATGATAAATTAAAAGCGACATTAGGCTTAACCAATAATGTTTTAACCCAGAATCTGTCAAATCAAACGGCGGGTGGAAATTTTGCACTAGTGGCGATTCGTGGTATGGATTTTCAGTCCATCGCGCGTACCGCACGATTTATTTCTGATAACTCAATTGCTGCAATTGCAAGTAATGACAACAGTTGGGGGATTGGTATCCCGATTTATAATATGAATGCCAATGTTGCATTATCAGAGAAAAAATACAGTTATAAAAATGCGGCTGAAAAATCAGGTATTGGCTATAACCTTGTAATGAGCACAGATGGTTATGGTGTTGATAAAAAAACAGGAACACCAAGTACAACTTCCATTATTTTGATTGATGGTAAAAAAGGTATTAATGGTCAAGAAGTCAATTATTATGCAGGCTTACGAAACATCAATGCCCTTATTCAATCTGATGGTGTGATTGGTTATGAAAATGATGGCATCTATGTACGTGCAGATAATTTATTGATTGCAGCTAATGCCGAGTTAGCGATTGGTCAACTTCCGGGTTCAACCTATAACTGTGCGACTACAGCTTCTGCCAAATGTGGGACTACAGTACCTTTAGATAATTTCTCTAAACGTGATGATGTGTTGACGAATATTGCGTTTAAACTTGATGGTAAAGGTGAGCTATTTATAGTACCGGGCCTAAATGACAGTGCAGAAAATAATTATTTATCTTTTCGTGGAAGCTTTGAATTTAAAGCATTAACAGATGCTGAAAAGAAAGATCAAAAAGTTATGGGAAGCTATTTAAGTTTGATGAATGAAGATGTAAATGCCAGCGGTGTCGTTTCAGCTTCAAGTATCAATATTAATAAAATGCAGGGCGATCTAGGCTTTGATGCTCGAATTAAAATGAAACAAGATTCGGTAGAGTTTGATAATCAGGTGAAATTCAATCCAACCAATAATATGTCTAAAGCGTTTCGTGCAGAAGTATCGATGTTAACAAATGGCAATATGCAAAAGATGGCGGATATAGCCCTAACCGGTGGAACAATGCGAAGCACCATGGGGATTACTCCACGCTAATAATATTAAATCAATAACAAATAAATAAAATAACGAACAGGGAATTTGTTATGAAAAAGAAGTTAATCAGAGGTTTGATCTTCTCGACATTTGCGATGAGTAGCTTATCTCATGCAATGATGGCTTTAGATGATGAAAGCTTATCAAAAGTTGATGGTCAAGCATTACTCTCCATGGAATATACGCAGGGGTATAATTCTGTGGATGAGAGTGGACAAGCCGTAGACCAATCCAATGTCGGCTTTTATAAGCTTGGTTTAGAAGCTGAAATGGAGCTCAATGCCAATATTAAAAAGCTGCAATTGGGTTGTGGTGGTGCAAATGGCTCAGGTGCTTGTGATATTGATATCGATCATATTTCATTGAGTGGATTGCCTGTAAATAGCAATTATACGTCTGATGAACGTGCGGCAACTTCTGCTTTGTTGACCAATCCTTTTATCGAAATTGCAATTAAAGATCCCAAATCAGCTGCAACTCGTGAAGTGATGGGCTTTCGTCTGAGCGCTGAAAAAATTTCTGGGTTAATGACATTAGGTACAGAAAATAGTAATACACCCAATGGTATCAACACCTTTAGTGGGTATATGAAAACCAAAGCGTCTGCGGGTGTTGCAACAACTGCCGAGCGTGTGATGGACTATGCTTCTACGCAGCAATACATTGAAGGGGCAGTTAAGGGGACATTATTTGGTGCTGAAGTTGATCTACCGCTTCACTACAAATCAGATAATTATTCTTTTAATTTAAAATCAACCACAGCACCTTTTACAATTCCAGCCACTGTCGTGAGCGGGAATAGAATTAAGGATAATATTGCGGTATTAAAAGGCACAGGTACAGTTGATCGTCTAGATTTTAGTGGTCCATTAGAAGCTCAGATCTCTCTACTTGGGTTAAATATTAATTTGAATAAAGACGTAACAGGCTATCTTACTGGACTACAAACCGATATTACGGTAAATCAAAGTTTAGGTTTGATCCATGCACTTTATCTAAATAACCCTGCTTCGTTATCCTTACAAGCTCAAAAAATACTCTGGCCTGGTGCTGCAGTTGCAGCAGAAAGAGGTTGGTGGTTGGCGATGGAAGATGAGGTCGATTTGGGGAGTATTACACCTTCAGATAAAGTGGCGATTACGGATGAAGTGTTGAAACAAACGATCGCTGGAATTAACCATGACTTAAGTACCAATGTTCGTAATTGTGGAGATTTAATCTTTGGTTGTGTTGCAGGTTCGGCTTTAGATGTTAAAGAAATTAAAAACCCGTCATTAATTGATTTCCCATTAAACAATTTAAAACTTTCTGGACAGGAGTTTCGTTCTAACTGCTTCGGCGGGCTGAAATTCTGTTAAGGCTTAAAGTATTTAATATAAAAAAATCCCGCACTTAGCGGGATTTTTTTATATTTAGCGCAAATTATTTTGCAATTTTCGCTAAAAGGTCTTCTTTACTGAGGTTGCTTGATTCTTCATCACGGCGACCTTTGTACTCAAATGTACCAGCATCCAAACCTTTCTCACCAATAACGATACGGTGTGGAATACCTGTTAACTCGATATCAGAGAATTTAACACCTGGACGTTCATTACGATCATCTAGAAGAACATCATAACCAGCAGCAGTTAATTCTGCATACAGTGCTTCAGCTGCTTCCATTGTACGTGGTGACTTATGTGCATTCATTGGCACGATAGCAACTTCGAAAGGAGCAATTGCAGACGGCCAAATAATACCTTTGTCATCGAAGTTTTGTTCAATCGCAGAAGCAACAACACGAGTTACACCAATACCGTAGCAACCCATAGTCACAACGAGAGGTTTGCCATCTTCACCTAAAACTTTGCAGCCAAGCGCTTCAGAGTATTTTTGACCCAACTGGAAGATATGACCAACTTCGATACCACGTTTAATCAAGATTGTACCTCGACCATCTGGAGAAGGGTCACCTTCAACAACATTACGCAGGTCATAAACTTCGGTGTATTGTGCATCACGTTCCCAGTTTACACCTACAGCATGTTTATCAACTTGGTTTGCACCAGCAACAAAGTCTGAAAGTACAGACGCTGCACGGTCAACAATAACGGTAATGCCTTTTTCTGTTAAGCCTTGAGGGCCACAGAAACCAGCAGTTAAGCCTAAGTCAGCTAATTGTGCTTCAGTTGCAAAAGTTAATGGAGCAGCAATTAATGGGTGTTTTTCTGCTTTAATTTCATTCAGTTCATGGTCACCACGTAGGAATAAGGCAACCACTGGTGCAGCTTTACCTTCTTCAGCAACACCTTGAACCAATAATGCTTTGACAGATTGAGTAGGGTCTGATTTAAGGAATTCAGAAACCTCAGCAATGGTTTTTTGATTTGGTGTATCAACAATTTCAAGTGCTTTAGTTGGAGCAGCACGTTCACCTACTAATACTGCTTCCGCCATTTCTACGTTAGCAGCATAATCTGACTCTGTAGAGAATGCGATGTCATCTTCACCGCTAGACGCAAGGACGTGGAATTCGTGTGAACCAGAACCACCAATTGAACCTGTATCCGCTTGAACTGGACGGAAATTTAAACCTAAACGAGTGAAAATTTTGCAATAAGCTGCATACATCTTGTCATAGGTTTCTTGTAAAGAAGCTTGGTCAACATGGAAAGAATAGGCATCTTTCATGATGAATTCACGTGAACGCATCACACCGAAACGAGGGCGGATTTCGTCACGGAATTTGGTTTGTACTTGGTAGAAGTTTGCAGGCAATTGCTTATAGCTTTTCAATTCATTGCGAGCAAGATCTGTAATCACTTCTTCATGTGTAGGGCCAAGTACAAAGTCATTGTTATGACGGTCTTTAAAACGTAAAAGTTCTGGACCATATTGTACGAAACGACCTGATTCTTCCCATAAAGATGCGGGTTGAGTGACAGGCATCAGGACTTGAAGTGAACCAGCACGATCCATCTCTTCGCGGATAATCGCTTCAACTTTATTTAATACGCGAACGCCCATCGGCAGCCAAGTGTATAAACCTGAAGCCAATTTACGAATCATCCCGGCACGAAGCATAAGCTGATGTGAAATAACTTCAGCATCGTTTGGGGTTTCTCTTAACGTTGCAAATAAAAAGCGACTCGCGCGCATGGAAACTGTCCTAAAAAATTAAGCGTTAAAGTGGAGAGTATACAATAAAAAATGAGGTGAACATTTTCCAAAGTCACCTCATTTTAGATTTTGTCATTATGACATGATTTTTTTGGCCTGACGTGCAAGGAAGTTTCGGAAATCATCCAAATAGGTAAAAATCACTGGAACAACCACGAGTGTCAGTAAGGTAGAAGTAATCACTCCGCCAATCACGGCATGTGCCATTGGCGCGCTTTGTTCACCGCCTTCACCTAGACCAAGTGCAAGCGGAACCATACCCATCACCATTGCACTGGTGGTCATTAAAATGGGGCGTAAACGGGTTTTACCTGCTTCAATAATTGCGTCATAACGATCTACACCATGATCCATGGCTTTTTTAATAAAGTCGATGAGTAGAATTGCGTTCTTTGTCACCAAGCCCATGAGCATAATAATCCCGATAATGGAAAAGAGGTTCATGGTTGAATTAAATAAGAATAAGGCTAAGAACACCCCAATCAATGATAAGGGCAATGAAGCCATAATGGCTGCAGGGTGAATGAAGCTATTAAATTGTGAACCCAAAACAATATAAATAAATACAATAGAGAGGGTAATCGCTGTCATTGCATAACCCGCAGACTCAGCCATATCTTTATTGGCACCTTGCGTGACAAAACTATAACCTGGTGGCAAGTCGAAGTTTTTCTCTATCTCATTGATTTCGGCACCAATATCACCCGCAGGACGTCCTGCTGTGTTGGCTTCAACCATTACTTCACGTGCCAGATCACGACGGTTAATTTGTGAAGCACCAAGTGTTTCTTCAAAGCTTGCCACACTTGCCAATGGAACTAAAATAGGTAAGCCTGCAGCATCGGTTTTTTGTGATGTGATGTACATGCTTTGAATGTCAGTTGGCAGTCGACGCTGATCTTCAGTGAGTCTTAAATTTACATCATAGGTTTCGCCTTTATCATCCTTCCACGTTGTTACATTATCCCCCGCAAGTAGAGGGCGTAATACATTGGCGATCTGATTGACGGATAAACCTAAATCACTGGCTAAAACGCGATTGATATGTACACCTAGCGTCGGTTTAGGTTCTTTAAGCGAGCTTTCTAAGTCGACAATACCGTCGACTTTCGAAATTTCTTTCATGAAGCGGTCAGAAATGCGTTGTAACTCATCTAAGTCTGGTCCTTTAATCGAGATCATTACCGGCTTTTGACCGCCCGATACTGTTTCATCAGCTGAGGCAATCGAGGTAATGGTAATACCTGCTACATGTTTTAAGCGGGTACGGAATTCATTGTTGAGATCCGTTAATGTTTGACTTCGCTCCGTACGTGGTGAAACAGTGACACGAATGCTAGCATGGTTTTTACCCCGATCAGTGGCACTATTAATTGCACCATAAGTGGCTTTGACTTCTGGATGCTGGCGAATGATACGATCTACTTGCTTAAGCTTCGCCTGTGAATATTCAAGGGTTGCATCAACCGGTGTTTCAAATTTGATCCGAATTTCACCTTTGTCTGGTACGGGTACAAATTCAGTTCCGATCAGTTTGGATAAGCCCAATGCACCAAATAATGATGCAACGGCGATTAAAAGGGTAATGAGACGGAACTTTAAAGCAAGCTTGAGTAATTTTTCATAATGATGGCTTAGGTTGTCGAGTTTGCCCGAAATCCAGTTAAAAAAACGTTTGATTTTACCCGGCTTTTTATTTGGATCGTGGCGCTCTGCCCAGTGAGCAGACAACATGGGGTCAAGGGTGAAACTCACAAACATCGAAATCAGTACAGCGGTACTGACGGTTACACCAAATTGATAGAAGAAACGCCCAATAATACCGCCCATAAATGCCACAGGTAAAAATACAGCGACAATGGTCAATGTTGTGGCCAATACAGCTAAACCAATTTCTTTCGTGCCGTCGAGTGCTGCGGTGACGTGTTCCTTGCCCATATCGGCATGGCGGACAATATTTTCACGGACCACAATGGCATCATCAATCAGGAGACCGATACTCAGCGAGAGAGCCAGTAGGGTCATCATGTTGATGGTAAAACCAAAAATCCAAACAAAGGTGAGGGTGCCCAGTAGCGAAATCGGTAGGGTTAAACCTGTAATGGCTGTCGAACGAAATGAGCCGAGAAATAACAATACAATGAATACCGCAAGTACAGCACCTTCAATTATGGTACGTGCCACATCTTTAATGCTGCCACGAATACCTTTAGATGAATCAACCACAATTTCTGCGGTCGTGCCCTGCGGCAATTGCTGTTGAATTTTACTTAAGGTTTTACGGGTATTATCAACCACCTCAATCACATTAGAGTCCGAACTTCTCAGAATGTCGACAGCAACGGCAGTTTTGCCATTCAGATAGGCACTCGACTCCATTTCGGCTTGACTATCTTCTATTTCGGCAATTTGTTTGAGATAAATCGGCGCGTCATTTTTATTGGCAACCACTAAATCTCCGAATGAGTTTGGGTGAATAACTCGAGATTTAATTTCGACCACCAATTCTGAATTCTTTTGTTTTAAGGTTCCTCCCGGAACTTCAATATTTTCAGATTTTAAGGTGTTTATAACTTGATCGATCCCAATCCCGAAACTTTGTAATTTTTGTGGATTTACTTGTATTCGAATTTGTCGCTGCGCATCGCCCAATAAATTGACCGTACCGACACCAGGAACTGTTCTAAGTTGTGGCACAATCCGTTGATTCAGATAGGAACTCAAATCACGTAAAGACATGTCCTTCGATTCAAAAACAATCGACATAATCGCACTGGCAGTAGGGTCGTAGCGTTCTACAATCGGGTCATCAATTTCATCACGAAATTGTGCGGTTACTGGTGCAATTTTATCTCGAATATCTTGTGCAGCTACCGAGGATGAGACATCTAGATTAAATTCGACAATGACCGTGGATAAACCTTCACTGGACTGTGAAATCACTTGCTTGAGGCCAGAAATGGTATTGATCTGATCTTCAAGTTTCTTAGTGATTTCAGATTCGACAGACTCAGGAGAAGCACCTGGATAGTTGGTGTAGACCACAACAAAAGGGAAGTCGACATCAGGAAATTCCTCAACGCCCATACGTTGCCAAGAAGCGAGTCCTAGCACCATCAGACAGAACATCATCATGATGGTGAAAACAGGATATTTCACACTAATTCGGGTTAACCACATAACAACTGTCCTGCCTTATTCTTTTAATTTTGGCTGATACTTACATCTTGTTTGATATCTGAATCATTAAATTTAATTCGGCTGATCAGATCGCTATTTTGTAAGCCCTGAACAATCGCGGTGTTGTTGCTATAACTCTGATTCAAAATTTGTACAGGTACTTTGGCAATTTTATTTTGACGTATGACCCAGACATAAGGTTGGTCTTTTAAACTTTGAATGGTGTCGAGTGGAATTTTTTGGCCTGAAATATTATCCGTGCCTAAGATGTGACCTTCGACAAAAGCACCAATACTTAATGAAGTAATAGTTTCATTTGGGGCTGCAAAAAATTCAATTTGGCGACTTGCTTGATCGGCAATCGGTGAAATCCGGCTAATTTGTGCTGTGAGTAAATTGCTATTACCTTGGATGCTATATTCAATCTTTTGTCCAATTTTCAGCGCTGCTTGCTGATCACTTGGTAATTTGGCTTGAATTTCTAATTGGTCTGGATTGATAATTTCAAAAAGGGTTTGTCCGGCAGCAACCGTTTGTCCCGGTTCAACATCACGCTTGGTAATCACGCCTTGGATAGGGCTATAAATGGTGCCGTCTTGATTGGCTTTACGTGCAATATCGACATTGGCTTGTTGGGCGCGAACATTTTCCATTTGAGCTTGGTAATCGACACGACTTTGTTCAAACTCTACTTTGGAAATAAAGCCTTGATTTAGCAAGCGCTGTTTACGTTCCATCATCAGTTTAGCTTGATTGGCTTGAGCTTGCGTGGATGCGAGGTTCGCTTGAGATTGAGCAAGACGTGCTGCATTGTCTTGATTATTTAAATGCACTAACACTTGGCCTTTGCTGACACGTTGCCCGACCTCTGCATTAACATTGGTTGCAGTCGCAGTGACTTGGGCTTGAATACTGCTCTGATTGACCGCCCGAATGGTACCTGTAAAGGCAGTTTTTGAAATGGCGTTGCCTTGTTCGATCGTCACCAGATCTTGTTGAATTAATTCAATCTTATTTTCTGGTTTTACACTTTGCTGCGGATCTTCTTTTTGACATGCAGCCAAAGTCAGGCTTATGCAAAGCAGGCTAAGCTTTAAAAATGGGGAAGATTGCTGTGCAGATTGCATAATGGTCCTTATATCAGCGGTCTACAAAAGCAATTGAATAACAAGTTTATTCCATCGCTTTTAAACGCGTAATAATTTTGTCGTATTCAGCTTCTGTATTTCGATAGCGAGTTTGTAACGATTGAATGTATTCTTTTTTCGCTACCATATTTTTTTGATTATTATCCAACATTGTTTTTAATTTTGCCGGAACGGTTTCACCTTTTCGAAAATGTTCACGTTCTTGGCGAACAAATAATACACGATCATTTTGTAATTGTTTTAATTGTTCTTGTTCAAACACGATCTGTTTACGTATACCAGTCAGTGCATCACGCTTTTTAATTGCCGCAGTTCGGCTATTGGTATAGGCTTTTTTAAGTTTGATATCTGATGCTTGCTGACGTGCTTGGGCAGCACGCTGAGGAGCTTGTCTAACATCGGCTTCAGCATTGTAGGGGCGGTTACGTTTAATCACTTGCATATTTTGATCAAGTGCTTCATAACCATAGCGGATGTGATTTGGTGTCACATTGGTACTGATGTTTGCTACGCCTTTACTGTCATAGTAACGATACCAAGTCGCCTTTTGTGGTTGCTGCGTATTGGTTGGTGCAGCAAATAAAAGCGGGGTATAAGCCAGTAAACAAGTCGTCAGAATGACTTTTTTTGAGAAATGTTTAAGGCCAATCAAGTGAATTTTTTTTGTAAACGGACTCAACCTTGTACTCCCCAGTTTAAAGTTGACTAAATTACTTATTTTAAAGTAATAATCTTGCTATAATATGCTTAATTAACACAATTAAATACTATTCCAAGTTAAAAAAAAATCGTTGGTCATCGGAAAGTGTGAAGCAGTTAATAAAAACAAGAAATCTTGTGTGTTTGCGCAGAAAATGTTCATTGAAAAGGCAAGTAAAGATATGTTAAAAATGTTCACAACTTGTAAATAATAATGCTGCTAACTTAATTGTTTGTACATCCTCAATGGGTAGGGTCAATAAATGGACGATAAATTCCAAAATCTAAAAGTCATGGTAATTGATGATTCAAAAACCATTCGTCGTACGGCCGAAACGCTGCTTCAGCGTGAAGGATGTGAAGTAGTCACTGCTGTAGATGGTTTTGAAGCACTTTCAAAAATTGCAGATGCGAATCCAGATATCGTATTTGTCGATATAATGATGCCACGTCTTGATGGCTATCAAACTTGTGCCCTGATTAAAAACTCTCAAAATTATCAAAATATTCCTGTGATTATGCTTTCAAGTAAAGATGGTTTATTTGATCAGGCGAAGGGTCGTGTTGTAGGTTCTGATGAATACTTGACTAAGCCATTCAGTAAAGATGAATTGCTGAATGCAATCCGTAATCACGTTACAGCTTAATTAGATTTTTTATTTTTTGGGGAAAAAGCATGGCACGTATCCTAATCGTTGATGATTCACCAACAGAAACATTCCGTTTTAAAGAAATTTTAGGTAAACACGGATTTGAAGTGATTGAAGCTTCAAATGGGGCAGATGGGGTGACGATGGCTCAAGCTGAGTTACCTGATTTGGTCTTGATGGATGTGGTAATGCCGGGTGTGAATGGATTCCAAGCAACACGTCAAATTGCACGTGGTGCGACCACCAAACATATCCCGATTGTCATTGTAAGTACCAAAGATCAGGCAACTGACCGTGTTTGGGGTAAACGCCAAGGTGCTTCTGATTATCTAACTAAACCTGTAGACGAAAAACAATTAATTGATGTGATTAAGCAACACCTCAATGCAGGATAAAGCTCTATGGCAGCAAATGGATTTATCGAATTACTTCGAATCGCAAAACGAGGAAACAAGAACTACGTTTCCACTGAAAATGAAGTAAACCGATGGTCAGGCATTGCTTTTGAGATGATGGGGCAATATTACGTTGCTCCTTTAGGTGAAGTAGCTGAAGTGATCTACCCACCAAAATATACGCCAGTTCCCAACACCCAACCTTGGGTGATAGGACTAGCCAATATTCGGGGACGCTTACTTTCTTTGTCTGACCTAGCACAATATATAACCGGTCATCGAAGTAGTTTTTCACCCACTCAAAAAGTTTTATGTATTAGTCATAATGACCATTATGTCGGTTTGGTAGTCGATCAAGTTTTGGGTATTCAACACTTTAATAAGAAAAGTTATTTTTCTAAACATAATGAGTTGGATCGAAATTTACAGGAATATTGTCAGGGGTATTTCCACCAGCATAACCAGCAGTGGAATGTATTTCTCTTCAGTCGTTTACTGCAAAATCCAAAATACATGAACGCATCTATAAAATTTATAAATTAATTGTCGCGCACGAACGAAAGAAGGCGTAATCGGGGAGAAGCTGAATGGGCTTTAAACTTAAAAAGAAAAATACGGGTGAAAGCACCAGTGGTCGTAAAGGCGGTAATGCTTTTCTGGCAAAACTGCAATCACAGACAGATCAATTATCTCGAGTTTTTGGTGATAGTGAAAAATCCAAACCATTTATTTATGGTGCGATTGGTTCATTAGTACTGGCAACGATTATTTTATTATACCTATTCTATAGCGTTCCTCGCGGTAACCAATTAACGCAAAGTTTGGGTGAACTCCGTCTTCTTTCGCAAACAATTTCGCGTCAAGCAACTGAGGCAACTGCATCAGGTACTGAAGATGCAATGAAAAAATTAATTGCCTCTCAAGATTCGTTCAAAGAAAACTTAGAAACTGTAAAAGATATTCATGCAAATACCGATGCGCTGAAATCTGTAGATACGCAGTGGGCTGAAGTTTCAAAAAGTATTGACTTGATTACTTCGCAACAAAAAATCATTAACAAGTTATATGACACGAACATCGCGATTGGTGAAACCATTCCGGGGATTCAGGCTGAATATAACTTGATGGTCGACCAAATGGCACGTCAAGACATGCCTTCGAACCAGGTGGTTATTGCGAAAAACCAAGTATTCATTGCAGAACGTATTTTACGTTCGATCAGTTCGGTACTTTCAGGTTCTGATAGCTCACGTGAGTCTGCGGATGACTTCAGTGCCGATACTGAAACCTTCGGTTTGTACTTAAATGCTCAATTGGATGGTAGTACAGAGCTTGGTGTACAACGTATTGAAAGCCCTGAATTACGTGAGTCACTTGAAGGTATTAAAGCTGAATATGATGACGTATTGAAATCAGCGGCTGCGACGATTTTGAAAAACTCAACGCAAATTGTGAACGTACGTAAAGCATCTTCACAAATTTTTGCTGAGTCAGACAAATTGTTGGGTAACTTAAATCAATTGTCTTCTAGTACTGGTCTGAAAACCATTTTACCTGCGGTACTGTTGATTCTTGCTTTAACTGCCTTCTTGATCTGTGTATTCAAACTTCTTTCTTTACGTGGTCAATCGGATAAATTCCGTGTAACCCGTCTTCAAGAAGAATATGACCGTAACCAGAACGCGATTTTACGTTTACTCGATGAAATTGCCGATCTTGCAGACGGTGACTTACGTTCGTATGCGACGGTATCTGAAGACTTTACTGGTGCGATTGCCGACTCGATTAACTTCGCAATCGACCAATTACGTGACCTTGTATCGCGTATTACAGAAACTTCTCAAGAAGTTGCACAATATACGGCGAATACGCAGGGTATTACCAACCAGCTTGCAGAAGCATCTGAGCATCAGGCGCAAGAGATTGCTGGTGCATCTGCCGCGATTAACGAAATGGCAATGTCGATTGACCAAGTATCTTCGAACGCTGAAGAATCAGCTGTCGTAGCAGAACGTTCAGTACAAATTGCTGCAAACGGTGCAGATGTTGTAAACCGTTCAATTGAAGGTATGGACACGATTCGTGAGCAGATTCAAGAAACTTCAAAACGTATTAAACGTTTGGGTGAGTCTTCTCAAGAGATTGGTAACATTGTCGCACTGATTAACGATATTGCCGACCAAACGAACATCTTGGCATTAAACGCAGCAATTCAGGCGTCGATGGCGGGTGAAGCAGGTCGTGGTTTCGCCGTGGTAGCGGATGAGGTACAGCGTCTTGCGGAACGTTCAGCGTCTGCAACCAAACAGATTGAAGGCTTGGTAAAAACCATTCAAACGGATACTAACGAAGCCGTAATTTCAATGGAACAAACGACTTCGGAAGTTGTACGTGGTGCGAACTTGTCTAAGGATGCCGGCGTAGCACTAGATGAAATTCAGTCTGTATCGGGTAACTTGGCGAAACTGATTGCAAACATTTCGGATGCTGCAAAACTTCAGTCTGCTTCAGCAGGTCATATTGCGACAACGATGAACGTTGTACAAGAAATTACCTCGCAAACTACCAGTGCAACATTTGATACTGCACGTTCGGTATCTGAATTGGCGAATATGGCTGAATCATTACGTGAATCTGTATCTGACTTTAAACTCCCAGAGTAAGTCAGGCGCAAACCTGCAGTACCTTAGCTGCGGCTAGGGTACTGCACCGATTACAGATAACACATCGATAAGGTGAACTTAACGTCACAGTTAAGTCTTAGGTGATGGTTACAATTAAGTTTGAGCAACCTTCTTGGTGGCAAAACATAAGAAGCCTTAGCTATGAAAGAAATATTAAAAAATTTAGTTGAAACAACTACGCTTCCTGAAGATAGTTATCTTGATCAAGATGCAGAAATTTTAGAGATTTTTGTTGAAGAAATAGAAGAAATCTTTGAAGAACTGGCGGGTTTATTTACAACTTGGTTGGAAAATCCACAAGATAAAGAGACTTTAACGACGATTCGTCGTCATTTCCATACCCTGAAAGGTTCAGGTCGTATGGTCGGGGCAAAATCGGCGGGTGAAACTGCATGGGCAGTTGAAGATACGCTGAACCGTGTCATTGCGGGTTCAGTACAGTTAACGCCGACCGTTCAAAAGTTTGCACAAACAGTTTTAAATGTTTATCAATATAAGCTCTATCCACGGTTTAAAAATGTTGCCGAATTGGATGTTGACTTACGTCCATTGGTTTTAATGGGGCAACAATTACAACAAAATATTAGCCTTGAGCCTGCACTCGAAGAATTATTAAAACTGGCAGATCAATTAAAATCTGAAGATGGTGTCACTGGTTTAGAACTGACTGATGTTGAAGCTACAGCACCTGTAGAAGTGCTTGAAAACACGATTGATGCGGTTGTTGAATCAGAACCTGCTCCTGAACAAGTGGATGCAGATGCATCTCTGGTCGAAGAGACAGTGAGCATTTTTATTGAAGAAGCTGAAGAACATCTACAAACGATTGATCAGTTCCTCCAATCTGATGATAGTAAATCACAAGACTATAATGGCTTGATTCGCGCGCTACACACCTTACGTGGTAGTTCGTCGATGGCACAAATCGAAGAGATTTTTGAAGCCAGTTCAAAAGTTGAAAATTTATTCAAAACCTTATTGCAAGACGAAATCGTATCGAGCTCGAAAGAAACTGCTTTATTGATTCAATATGCTGAATTTGTTCGTGATTATTTACACGTGCTGCGTTCAGGAGATAAGGCAAATCTTGCATCTATTTATGAAACCTTCAAAGCCGCTTGGGATGATTATGGTTTTGCTAGCCAAGATCAATTGGCGCCTGAAGATAATCCACAAGGTTTGGTTTCTAAACTAATCGAATTAAATATTGATCAGTTATTAGATGCTGAATTTGAGTTTGATAAACGTGCCCTTGCTGAATTCCCAGACTATATTCAACAGCTCAGTCAACAAGCTTTAGAGTTGATTGAACATACGGATAATCGTGCGTCTGTTGGAATCCATGATTTCACAACTCAACTGCGTGCAGCATATCAGTCTTTAGTTGAAAAGCGTGAATTACTCCATGCTGATTATGGCTATGAGTTATTTGCGCAAGCACATCAAGAGTTTATTCACTTATTTGACACTTTAGCTGCGGGTCAGCGTGTGGTGTTAAGTGAAGAGGTTCAGCGTTTCTTAAATGAGCTGACTGCATTTGTTCAACAAGACATTGAAGCAGTTGCAGCGACGACAACACCAGAAGCCCATGTAGTTGCTGAACCTGTTGCCACAGTAGAAGATAAAGCCGCTGTTGCAAATACAACAGCAGTAGACTTTGCACAATTAAGTCAGCGTATTCAACTTGATCATCAACAGATGCAAGCGGTGGATGCGAATAATGACTTTGATGAAGATCTTTTAGGGATCTTTATTGAAGAGGCAGAAGAGTTATTGGTGGGGATTGACCAAGACCTTAGTACTTGGACACGTGATCAGACCAATACTTCAGCTTTGAATAATTTAATGCGTTATTTGCATACCCTAAAAGGTGGTGCAAATATGATTGCCGCATCTCATGTGGGTTTAATTTCGCATGAATTAGAATCGATTTATGAGCGCATTATTCGTCAGCAAATTTCGATTACGCCTGCGTTAATTCAAATTATTCGTTTAGTGCAGGATGATATTTCAGATCGTATTCAAACCATTCGTGACCAAGGGATCGACTACCCAGCGAATAATGTGATCGATATTCTCAAGAATATTCAGTCAATTGTGGCAGGAGAGCGTTCAGAAGCTGTTGTATTGGCTTCGGCCCCTATTTCTGCTGAAACTGAACAAACAGCAGTAGAACCAGATGTATCGGTGTCAGAGCCGATGGATGTTGCTGAAGACACTGCAGAAGCAGTGGTTGAAGCTCAAACGACTGCTCACACTGAGTCTGCTGTTGAACATCTTGAACATGCGGTTGCTGAACATGTTGAGCATCCAGATGACGATCTACGTTCTGTCATGGAAGAAACCTTCCTTGAAGAGTCTGAGGAAATTCTTGAACAAGCCGTTCAATTATTAAATCAATGGACTGAACAACGTAGTGACCGTAACGTATTGCTTCAATTACAACGTGCTGCCCACAGTATTAAGGGTGGTGCGCGTATGGTTGAAAATGAACCTGTTGCCGCAATTGCGTATCAACTTGAGACGACGTTTGAGCATTTCGCGGTTCATCATTTCAACTCAAATGCATATGACGGCTTACTCAAAACGACGTTGGCATGGTTAAAAGAAGCGATCTTCAACCACGACTATAGTAATTTTGATAGCATCAAATTGAGCCTAGAATCCATTCAGTATGTGGATGTTACGGTTCAATTGCCAAACCGTGTTGCAGAATTAGAACAAGGTATTGTCAGTAAAGGCTTTGAATTTATTCAAGGTGATGGTGTTGAACCTCCATCTATGTTGGGTGAATGGTCTGAAGCTAATTCTTCTGATAACAGTAATGAGATGATTCGTATCTCGGCTGATCTCGTCGAGAAGATGATTGACTTATCAGGCGAAAACTCGATTAACCGTTCACGTATTGAGATGGACTTAGGTCAGCTAGGCAATACCTTGAATGAAATGGAGTTAGCAATTAAGCGACTTGCTGACCAGTTACGTCGAATGGATGGTGAGCTTGAGTCACAAATTATTGCCAAACATGGTTCTGAAAATTCACGCTATGCGGATTTCGACCCATTGGAGATGGACCAATATTCATCGATTAACCAATTGTCAAAATCTCTAGCCGAATCTGCGTCGGATTTGGTTGACTTCAAGAGTACTTTGGCAGAAAAAATCCGTGATGCGGAAGGTCTGTTATTACAGCAATCACGTATTCAGTCAGAAATTCAAGAAAGTCTGATGCGTACCCGTTTGGTGCCATTTGATCGTTTGTTACCACGTTTACAACGTATTGTGCGTCAAACCTCTTCGACCTTGAACCGTCCTGCAGAATTGATTGTTCAAAATACAGAAGGTGAATTGGACCGTACGATCTTAGAGCGTTTGGTGACACCATTTGAACATATGCTGCGTAATGCGGTCGACCATGGTTTAGAAGATCCTGCTGACCGTTTGGCTTTGAAAAAGCCAGAAGTGGGTAGCATTGTCTTGAATATTAGTCGTCAGGGTACTGATGTACTGGTGTCTTTCAGTGATGATGGTAAAGGGATTGATGAAACCAAAATTAAAGACAAAGCCTTAAAACTTGGTTTAATCAAAGCGGATCAGTTCCTCGATAAACAAGAAATCTTGCAATTGATCTTCCATCCAGGTTTCTCAACGGCACAAGCGGTAACGCAAATTTCGGGTCGTGGTGTTGGTCTGGATGTGGTGCAAAGTGAAATTAAAGCATTGGGTGGTCATGTTTCCGTTGAGTCTGAGTTAGGTAAAGGGACGACCTTTACCATTCGTGTACCAACCACAGTAGCGGTCAGCGATGCCTTGATGGTGAAAGCGGGCGATCAGCAATATGCAATTTCATTAGCGCAAATTGAACGTATTGTCCGTATTGCACCTACGGCACTTGAAACTTACTTCAATAGTAAGGATGACGTGTTTAAAATTGACAACACCAATTACAAACTACGTTATCTATCAGAGTTTGTGGGTAATCAGCCAATTCCACGTTTAAATAATGTCGGCCATTCATTGCCTGTATTGCTAATAAAAGGCAACAGTGGTCAAACCATTGCTTTATTGGTAGATCAGCTGGTGGGTTCACGTTCTCAAATCGTGGTGAAACCAATTGGTCAACAATTTACCAGTGTGGCCGCGATTGCAGGTGCCACGATTCTAGGTGATGGTCATGTATGTTTGATTTTGGATGGGCAAAATATTGCACGTCAAATTCAAACTACGCAGCGTGTTAAACATTCAGCTGAACAGCGTGATTTGGGCCGTCAATCCAATGCACGTCGTTTAGTGATGATTGTCGATGACTCGGTGACAGTACGTAAGGTGACTTCACGCTTACTTGAACGTCAAGGTTATGACATCGTGACCGCGAAAGATGGTGTAGATGCAATTGAGCAGCTTGAAAATGTCCGTCCAGACTTGATGCTACTCGATATTGAAATGCCACGTATGGATGGTTTCGAAGTGACAAACTTAGTCCGTCACCACGACATTCACCGTGACTTGCCAATCATTATGATTACATCGCGTACTGGTGAAAAACATCGTGAGCGTGCATTTAGCTTAGGTGTGACTCACTATATGGGTAAACCATTCCAAGAAGCTGAATTGCTTGCCAATATTGAAGCTTTAATTGCAGAAAAGCAGGGGTAATCTATGAGCCAAAATACTGTTTCTCAGATTGTCAGCGATAAAATTGATCAACAGGAACTGCAACATCTCATTACGGTATCTACTGGGTTTATCGATGCGTATATCATTGATTGTCATGGTAAAGAGCCAATGTTGTTGCCACAAAATATTGTGCTATCAGCGCTTGATAGTGCAACCAAGGTTCCTTTTGTTGAATGGCATGAATTGAAATTGCCTGTTTTCTCAGTCAATGATCCTGCCAAAAATCAGGGTGTGGCTTTGGTGATTGAGGGTGATGATGTTGGGCAGCGTTTTGCACTGATGTGTAATGAAATGCCGAAAACCATTCGTCTGCGTATTTCTGAAGTGGTTGATGAAGAAAAAGCTGTGAAAGATGCCAATATTTTCCAATATGTACGCATGGCCGATCAGGTATTTCATATTCCAAATTTAGCCAATATTCAAAACAGCATTGGGCTTCAAGCGGCTTAGTATTTGTAAAAACGAGATATAAAAAAGGAACTCAATGGAGTTCCTTTTTTTGACTATGTGGGGAATATTTAAGCCAACAGGTTTTCTAAAATCTTTTCGTAAATTTCAGAAAGTGGTTCCAACTCTGCCACATTGACGTGTTCATTGATTTGGTGAATCGTGGCATTTAAAACACCCAGTTCAAGCACCTGTGCACCTGTAGGCGCAATGAATCGACCATCAGAAGTTCCACCACTGGTCGAAAGTTCTGTTTCTGTCCCAGTAACATCTCGAATGGCATCACGTGCGGCATTCACTAACTCACCGACAGGGGTGAGGAATGGAAGACCAGATAACGTCCAAGAGATGTCATATTCAACACCATGACGATCTAAAATTTCCAAGGTACGTGCTTTGAGTTCATCTGCCGTTACTTCTGTTGAATAACGGAAATTAAACAGTAAATTCATCGTGCCCGGAACAACGTTGGTTGCACCTGTGCCGGCATTAATATTGGAAATTTGGAACGACGTTGCAGGGAAGTATTCGTTGCCATTATCCCACACGGTATCGCAAAGCTCAGCCAATGCTTTTGAAGCTGTATGGATTGGGTTGATTGCTAGATGTGGGTAAGCAACGTGACCTTGTTTACCTTTAACTGTTAAATTGGCATTTAGCGAACCACGACGACCATTTTTAACAATATCGCCAAGTGTGTTGGTGCTTGAAGGTTCACCCACCAAACACCACGTCATTTTTTCATTACGCGCTTCTAAAGTTTCAACAACTTTGACTGTCCCATTGATCGAAGGACCTTCTTCGTCAGAGGTAATGAGAAATGCAATAGAACCTTTATGGTTTGGATGTTTCGCAACAAAACGTTCGGAAGCGACAACCATAGCTGCCAACGCTGTTTTCATATCTGCGCTGCCACGACCATATAGTTTTCCGTCGCGAATTTCAGGAAGAAATGGGTCAGAACCCCATGCATCCAAGTTACCCGTAGGTACCACATCAGTATGACCTGCAAAGCAAAATACTGGTGCTTCAGTCCCTTTACGTGCCCAAAGATTATCTACATCATCAAAACGCATATTTTCAATGTTAAAGCCAATCTTGGCTAAACGATCTGCCATAATGTTCTGGCAGGTATGGTCAATCGGTGTCACCGACGGTTGGCGCAGTAGTTCTAGGCTGAGATCAAGAGTTGCTGTTGAGGTCATGCTAAATACAGAAGTCAAAAATGTCGCAATATAATAGGCGAATCAACAAGCGAAGGGAAATTTAGACGTAAAAAACCCTATTAAAAAAATAGGGCTCTTTTATAAAATCTTGGGAAATAAATTAATTGCGGCGAATTTCTTCTGAAGTTTTCTCTGCAGTATTGGTTACCGCATCTCCAGCTTTAGATACGTCTTGACCCATACCCTTTACTGTATTACAACCTGTCAGTATAAAAGCGACCATAAGTGATGCAGCTAGAATTTTTTTCATTGACTGTATTCTCCATTATGAAAGAATAATTTTTAGAGGAATAAATTATTCTGATGTGAGATTTAGATTAAAAAATGGCCGTATTAAACAGTAGGTGGTTTTTATGGTGATTAAGTAAATTAATGTAATTTCTACTAAACTACAAATTTCGCCTTCCGTTATTTTAAGTGATTTGCGGTAAAACCAAGCGTGGTTGTCTATACATATAATAGCTTTCATCACTGCTTTTTTTATACAGGCCATCTGTCCACCAATGAGCGGTTTCACTTGTGGGTTGCTGCTGCACGCAGATCCATTCATGTCGTTGTAAGCGATAATAGCCTTGACTTGTGGATGGAATAGCGTGTCCCCATTGACCTATTCTGCGCGCAGGATTGACCCAGTTTGGCAATGTGTTGGTACGCTGAATAGGTAAATATAATTGACCTTTTAAAACACAATAGCGCTGTTGAATTTGCTGCCCAAGTGCTTCATCAAATTGGAATTGTTTTTGGGTGAAATGATTAAGCTTACGAGCCAAAGTATCACTACGATTTAAGCCATACCAATAGGGTAATTGAAAATCACGCTCGGCTAGATAATATTTTAAAGCCACTTCCCAATGTTCAACTTCATCACTTTCGGTATTTTTTAAAACAAAATCGAGTTCACCTACTGTACGAGGGCCGTCAATTTTTTGAATGCTATGTCCGAGTAACTGGTAGGGATGGTATGGGTGATCGAGAAGCCAAAACCATATAAACATTTCGAAACGTAAACCAAGGCGAGTACTTTTTAATTTTTGTAAAAATTCTACTAATGCACTTGGGTGTTGTTCGAGTTGTTTTAAACGGGGAAGGTAGGCTTCAAAATGTTTTTGCCAAAGCTCGCTTGGATGAAAATGAAAGGGATAGCGGATTTCGAGTTCATTGGGAATTTGCTGCAGAATATTTGGGCTAGCAATACAGAAAGCCAATTGGCGAACTAAGGGCTGTTTAAATTGCAACCATGGCTCAAAATAAGACGACGTTGTCGGGGTTACAGCCATATTGAAACCTTTCGAATAATGCAGAATAACAACGGATAATTGTTAAAAACATCTTATACTACCTGAATTGAAAGTTCAGGGTAGCGGTATGAAGACGTTGTTTTGGCGAAGCTTAGTGGTTGTCTTTGTCATTTTAGGCTTTATAGGGGCTTTATTGCCGGGAATGCCCACGACAGTCTTCTTAATATTAGCAGCATGGGCAGCTTCAAAAGGCTGGCCACAAATGGATGCTTGGTTATTGAATCATCCTAAATACGGCCCAACCCTACGCGCTTGGCGCGAAAATGGCACCGTCCCCCGCAAAGCAAAATGGTTTGCATCGATCATGATGTTTGTGAGTGGTCTGATTATGCTTTTTACTTCTGCACCGATTGCCGTCAAGATTTTCACGGACTTAACCATGTTGATCGTTGGTATTTGGTTATGGACACGACCTGAGCCAAATCAGATGCGGACTATTGAACAATCGCCGCAGACTAAACAAGAAGATAAAGATAAGCAGAAAGAGCAAGAGCATGTCTGAATATACCCAAGATCAAGCCGATATCCTGATTAACTTGAAAGATCAAACTTTAACTTTGCCGAAGCTGAATAAGTTTTACCTGATTTCATCGGGTAAAAATGGCATTGGTGAGCAGGAAAATAGTGGTAAGACCCCACGAGGCTGGCATCAAGTCGCTGAAAAGTTTGGTGGACAACAACCTCAAAATGCAGTTTTTAAAGCACGTCAGTGGACCGGAGAGGTTTACGACGAGCAACTTGCTGCATCACACCCTGATCGGGATTGGATTTTATCTCGAATATTATGGCTCAGTGGTTTAGAACCCGGCTTTAATGCAGGTGAGGGCTGTGATACTTATAAACGTTATATTTATATTCATGGCACACCAGATCGCGAGCCTATGGGTATACCGATGTCACATGGTTGTATTCGCATGCGAAACAGCGATGTTGTAGAACTTTATCAATTGATTCCATTAAATGCGCTGGTTTACATCACTGAACATTGAACACGTCGTTAAAAGCACAAGCCATGAAAACCGAAGTTCATGGCATCAAAACTAAGATTTGAAAAATTAAAGTGAGTTTGAAAGGCGTTTTTTTGTCAGGACTTTTGTCAGGACTAATGCTCGCAAACCAACAGAAAGTCGTGTTTGAATGTATTTTGTACACTAGGGTGTTTTAGAATGCAGTGTGTGTGGTGAATTAATCGTCGGTTCGCTGAACGATTAGCTATGAGTCCACGCGAAAAACTGTTTTTATGTGAATGATGCAGAATATAAGTCATATTTTTAGTAATAAATTTACAGGTTTATAGCTAAAAAATGTTCAAAAATACTGATTTTTCCGCAATATAACTTATTTTTTAATCACTCAAACAGAAAAAGTGGAAAAGAGTTAGAAAAGCGTTTGACAGACCGTGAGGATTCTCTATAATGCACCTCATCAAACGATGAACATGTTTTGAAAAGGGCGCTTAGCTCAGTTGGTAGAGCGTCTGCCTTACAAGCAGAATGTCGGCGGTTCGATCCCGTCAGCGCCCACCAAACCTTTTCAGCGTTAAGATATTTAGAGTGCAGCGGTAGTTCAGTTGGTTAGAATACCGGCCTGTCACGCCGGGGGTCGCGGGTTCGAGTCCCGTCCGCTGCGCCACTTTAAATCTTAATTCGTTTGAACCACAATAGCGACATTGTGTAAGTGCAGCGGTAGTTCAGTTGGTTAGAATACCGGCCTGTCACGCCGGGGGTCGCGGGTTCGAGTCCCGTCCGCTGCGCCATTTACATGATAGATCTTTTGAGGGCGCTTAGCTCAGTTGGTAGAGCGTCTGCCTTACAAGCAGAATGTCGGCGGTTCGATCCCGTCAGCGCCCACCATATTTTTTGCGATGCAGCGGTAGTTCAGTTGGTTAGAATACCGGCCTGTCACGCCGGGGGTCGCGGGTTCGAGTCCCGTCCGCTGCGCCATTTCAAAGAATATAATTGTTGTACCCTTTAAGGGCGCTTAGCTCAGTTGGTAGAGCGTCTGCCTTACAAGCAGAATGTCGGCGGTTCGATCCCGTCAGCGCCCACCATATCTTTTAAGATATAGGTTGTGTTTCGAAAGAAACTACGTGATGCAGCGGTAGTTCAGTTGGTTAGAATACCGGCCTGTCACGCCGGGGGTCGCGGGTTCGAGTCCCGTCCGCTGCGCCATTTATCTTAAAAATCTCTGTTCAAGAGAATGCCTTTAGAAAAATCTTCGATTTTTCTCTTGCGCTCAGACAAAGCTTCGCTTTGTTACTCTTCGCTCAGGGCGCTTAGCTCAGTTGGTAGAGCGTCTGCCTTACAAGCAGAATGTCGGCGGTTCGATCCCGTCAGCGCCCACCATATTCTTCTATAGAAACTTCTTTATCCAAAAGCTTGCCTAAATTTTCTGATTTACATAGAATCCGCTCTATAATAATTTTAATATTGTATGTGATCTATGAGAAATCCATATCAGCGCAAGGCAGCGTCTAAAACTCAAACCACAAATTACAATCCTCAAGAAACCTATAAACAATTTATTGAAAATATGGTCGCTCAAGGTGGCGTGATTGCGTTATATCAAGATGGTTGGGCACTTTGTGCGACACCTACAGGTCAACGTTCCTTCGCCATTTGGCAAAACCGTGGTTTGGCACGTTTATTAATTAAAGACAATTGGTCCAATTATGAAATTCAGGAAATTTCATTAAAAGACTTTATCGAAAAAGTCATTCCGTTTTTACGCAGCGAGAGCACTACAGTATCTTTAGATTTAACCCCAGAAGGGCAAAATATTTTGGTTGCGCCTGAAAAGATGCTGTTAGATATTAAAAATTATTTATATCAAGTCTATCAACAGCGCCCAGAAATTTTTGAAAACCTTAAAATTCCTTTGCCACGTAGTATTCGTTTAAATTAATGGTTTATTTACAGCATAAAAAGTCCTTGTTCATTGGTCGAACAAGGGCTTTTTTAATATTCATTGAGTACAAAACCACTCAAAAAGGCAAAATATTCACGTAACCAAGAGTTGTAGCGGATGTACAGCGGTGTAGGTGCTGCAATGGTATACACTTGTGTATAGCCTAACTTTCGTGCAATTGCTTTTGCACGTGGGAGGTGAAAGTCACTACTGGCAATTGCAATGGGGGCATCAAGAGAAATCTGATGTTGTTTTAAAATCATTTTACTGTTGATCAGGTTGAGTTCTGTACTGGTACTTTTACTTTCTTCATATATGCCTGCCGCTGAAATGTCATAGTGTTGAAGTAAATAGCGTTTCATGACGGAAGATTCGGTCATTTTTTCATTAAAGCCTAAACCACCGGTCATGATCATAATAGTATTGGGTTGTTGCAAGGCATACGGTGCTGCGGCATCGAGACGCGCCTTTAAGGTCGGAGAGGGTTGACCATTTTCAATACCGCTACCCAAAACGATGATGGCTTGGAAGGAAGTAAATGGCTTAGATTGGTGGCTATTGAAGTGTAAATACGCAAAAAACAGCAAAAGGCTCAATAGCCAAAGCCAAAACAACCACCATGCCGCACGCCAGAGCCTTTTGAGTTTGGGGGAATGATCTAAAATATTGTGGATTTGGGTTGTAAATAGTCCGGATATAAGAAAAATACACCCAATGACTAAGGGTAAAAGAATGCCTAAATGAATTTTATCTAATGTAAGCAACCAAATGGCATCTACACAGAGCAGCAAGCCTACACAAAGCAGTAGTATTCTTTTCATTCAAAAAATTAAAGCAGTATCCGTATTTGGCCTAAGTATAGCGTGAAAAAAACCAGACACGAGGTCTGGTTTTGAGTTGGGGCTATTGATTAGTAAACATCTTATTAGTAAACATCACGGCGGTAACGTCCAGCTTGACGCAGTTCAGCAACAATATCTTCACCTAATATATCAATTAATGCGTGGTCAACGTCAGTTGCCATACCATTGATACTACCGCAGACGTAAATCACGGCACCTTGTTCTACCCATGATTTTAATAAGGTCGCTTGGTCACGTAGCTCATGATGCACATAGCGTTTCTCCGTTTGATCACGAGAGAAGGTGAGGTCTATGCGTTGTACTAAACCGGTGTTTTGCCATGCTTCAATGATGTCTTGATAAAAGAAATCATGTGCGCGTTGGCGCTCACCAAAAATCAGCCAGTTTTGCGTATAGTCTTGACGAACGCGTGCATGTAATAAGCTGAGTAAACCAGCAATACCGGTACCGTTACCAATACATATCACAGGACGATTATCTGCAATTAGATGGAATGATTCATTGGTACGAATACGCAGTTGTAGTGTGCTGTTGATCGCTGCATGTTGTGTTAACCAACCAGAGCCTAAACCAAGCTCACCATCCGCATTGGACTGCTGACGTACCACTAAGCGTAATACTTGCTGACTTGGAATACTGGCAATGGAGTATTCGCGAGTTGGAAGCGGTGGAAGCTGTTCGAGCAAATGATCAAGATTGGCAAATGGTTCAACATCCGTATTTAGGTTGCGATCCAATAATGCATCTTCAATGCGTTGCTGGGTAGAATCAACCACTTGTTGACTTTGAATTTGGTACTTTTGCATGAAGTTTGCAATACGTTCAGCACTATTACCCGGCTGAATCTCTGCAATATCACCCGCTTGCCAGTTGGCTTCATGTTGCGGTTTTAACTCAATATTAAATGCAGGTGCACCTAAACTGTTCGGGTTGAGTAGATCACGTTTGGTCAATGTCCATGCATCAAAAGTTTTTTCAATTTGCATGTGCTGAAGTTCAAGTTTAGTCGCTTTGGCTAAAGCGCTATTCCATGCTTGAATGGCTTGGGTGTCGCCATTATTGACTTCAATTGTGTCAAACAGGGGCTTTGCAGCATTACTTTGCATCCAACGATGAATCGCATGACCAAAGCTACAGAAAGTATCAGGATATTCTTTAGAACCTAAAGCTAACACGGCAAACTGAACATGACTCAAATCGAGGCGTTGTATCATCAGTTTACGTTCAAAGCTTGAAGCGAGGTCAGGTGCTTCGCCAGTGCCATAAGTACTTGCAACAAATAAAACCTGAGAGGCTTGCGTTAATTCATCTGCTGAAAGTTGCTGAACAGCTTTCACTGTGACAGGCTGACGAGCCTCTTGCAAGCTTGTTGCTGTACGCCATGCCAATTGTTCAGACTGACCTGTTTGTGATGCATAGCAAATTAACCAAGGCTGTGCATTGGGGTCGATGGTAACTGGTGCTAAGCTTTGACGGGCTTGCTGTGTCAGTTTTTTCTGTTTACGACGTTTGAGATAGAGCATCCATCCTGTGACAAAGAACAGCGGCATCATGAGGGATGCAATAACCACAAAGAACTGATAAATCGGTCCGAAGAAACTACCACGATGCACAGGCAACATGCTGGTCATGATTTTTTCATTCAACTTTTTATCTTCGTATAACTCGATATCGGTGAGTGCAGACGTTTGGTAGTTATAAGTCGCTTTGTTGCGAGCACGCTCATGTTGAGGGACTGCATCGACGAAGTTAATCTCTAATTCACCATTGGCTTTTTTCGGAATATTAAAAGTGACACTTGAGTATTCACGACCAATATTTTGATTAAAGCCGTTCCAACTTTGCGTAAGAGCAATATTTACTTGTTCTGGTTTTAGACCACGTTTTTCTCCGCGACCTTCAGCACCATGTTTGTTTTCTTGAGAGCCGTGTTCAGAGGGACTCGACGTTGCAGGGTTTCTTTCAGAACGTGCTTGGTGTTCACCACGAGTTTGTCCTGCTTCAGTGGCTTGTTTTTCAGCGCTTTGCTTTTCGCCCGCATGTTCAGCAGGTTGTCCATTCGTTTTTGGACCTTCTTGCAATTGGGGCTGTGGACGTTCAACGCCCATGACTTTAAACATGCCATTACGCCACCAATCATAAGACCAGTACAGACCTGTACATGCCAAAATGAGATAAAAAACAATCACCCATGTGCCGACGACTGCATGTAAATCCCATAGGAAATTACGTCCTTTGAGCTTCGGTTTTACTGTAAGCCATTGTTTTACAGAATGTCTTTTTGGCCAGCGCAGATATAAACCACTCAATACAAAATAAATCAGCATGAGTGTACATGCGCCCGTAATTTGTTTACCTACAGGGCCAACGGTTAAATTACGGTGTAGTTGCTGTACAAACTGGAAGAATTTTTGACCTTTGATTTCAGGTAAAACTTCGGCTGTATAGGGGTTAACCATCATGTTATAGCCACGACGAGCACCTTCTTTGACAATATTCACGGTACTTGAGGCGGTAGCATCTGAGGCAATAGAGATGCTGTTAATTTTCATGTCAGGATCAGACTGACTAAAGTGCTGATAAAGCTCAGCAGGGGTTAGTTTGGGCTGCTGTTGAGCCTGAACCACATAACTGTCCTGATTGATTGCTTTAAGTATTTGCTGTTCATAGGAATAAATGGCACCTGTAACCCCCATGAGCGAGAGTATTAAGCCGGCACTAATCCCCAAGAACCAGTGAATCTGGAAAAGGGTTTTCTTAAACATGATGAATTTAATATTGATAAAAGGTTGCTGAATTGCGACGAATTATAAACGATGATTTAGTAGAGAATGTGGAAAAAGTAAGTAATATTCATTCTCATTATTGTAATTATCAATAATTATTCAAAAATTAAACACATAAAAAAACCTCCAAAGAGAGGAGGCTTTTTATAAACAAATGTCTGTTAGGCTTAAATTGGTTTAGCAGGGCCTACAGTTTCATTTAAATGTTTACGAATGGTCGAAAATGGAAACTTCTTGCTATCCATACGTTTAGGCAAGATGTATGCACCGTCTTGACCCTTCACTTTAAAGTTTAAAAGGATGAAGTCTTTAGTGTCATACCATTCATGAATGTCTTTCCAACCGACAGTCATCGTCCCCATGTTTGCGCCCATACGTTGCTGCATAGAGATCCCGTGCGGCTGAACACCCATACGAATGCCTTTAATTTCTTGTACAGGGACTTCGTTCAGTTTGCGTTTCGCATACCACTCGATACCGAATTTACGCACAAGGAAGTAAATCACAACACAGACAATAGCTACCCAGCAAAATACTGTTGAATAGTTCTTAATAAAGATGAGGCCCAAGAGTGCCAGTGCAAGAATTGCACCCATAATTAGCCATGCTTTTTTGCCAATTTTGAAGTTACTGCGAGACAGAACAAGTTGAGCATAACGTTGTTCTTCTTCAGAAATTTCATAAGCCACTGGCTCTAGCGTGTAGGCATATAAATTTTTTGCGGTCATAGTGAAAGTAACAGATTTAAAACTGTAAAAAGTTTAGCATTATTTATACCAATTCAGTGAGTATATTGTTCCAAAATCATCCAAATTATAGCGAAGCCAGTTCAGTCGATGCCTGATCATGCTCATGACTGAGATTTTGTTTCAATTGGCTAAATTGGTTCAACACGTTAAACATCAACGAAAGCTGTTGTAGCACGATCAAGGATTTTTGATCTTCCTCGCTATTTTGTGACAACCGCTGACGGATTTCTTGCAACATATTTTGTGCCGTTAAGTCAGGTACTTCGTCACGTAGTAATGCACCTTGAATGTCATCTGTGGCTTTATCCAATAAGGTTAAGACCTGTTGGTCTTGAATTTTTTCACGATGCGCACCTAAGGCTGCGATATAACTAATAAAGGTATGATTGAGACACAAAAACTCAAAGGCCAAAGCTTTTTGAGTCGGATCGGTATCGGGTTCGGTGGCTAAAGTGGAAATCAGTGAAGCCACTTCTGCATCGGTATTATGGGCTGCACGACGGACCACACGATAATTCAACCCGTTATTACGACCAGATTTATATTGTTCAACCACTTCGGCCAAATAATCACACTGGGCTTGAATCGAACGGCTGATGGTTCGAGGCAGGCGACGGAATTTCCAGTCTGGGAAAATGAAACTCACACCAAACCATGCCAAGGCACAACCAATCAGTGTATCAATCATACGCGGCATAGCTGCAGCAAAACCCATTCCATCTAAGTTAAAGTTGATCAGCGCCAAAATGGTAATAAATGCAGTGGCTTGTGCATATTGCTTACTACGTAATTCAAAAAACAGCACGCCACTTAAAATGAGCAGTAATAACTGACCTTCGACAGAAGGGACAAAATATAAAATTGCATAACCTAAAATAATCCCGACCAAGGTGCCAATGATACGTAAATAGAGGCGGCGCTTAGTGGCGTTAAAGTTCGGCTGGCTGACAAACAGGGCAGTCAATAAAATCCAATAGCCATAACTGATATTGGTCACTTGGACAAAAATATAACCAATAAATAACACGGTCGATAAACGCACAGCATGACGGAACAGCACCGACTCAGGGCTCAAATGTTGTTTGAATCGAATGACGATGTCGTCCCAACCTTTTAAATCATCATCTTTTAAACGATTTTCAATCAGGGCTTGTCGGTCAATATAACGCTCGGTTTCGACGTTACGTAATTGCGCATCTATGCCTTTTAGGTTTTGGTATAAAGCAAATAAAGAGTTGATCCAAACTTCATCATATTTTTGCTCTTCACGCAGCTTTTCGAGTGACAGTTTTAGATTGTGGAATGCATGTTTAAAGCGTTGATTATGATGATAAGGTTTTCGCTGTAAGATGCTGATACTCAAATCTTTACAGGCTTTTCCTTGAATCGAGAGCACGCGTTGAAAGCGAAATAAAATATCACTATGTTCAAAAATACGGGTCAATTTTTGATAATCAATATGTGCGGAATCGGCACGTTCATGAATGTCTTGCGCGACAAAATAATATTGCAGGCTACGACGTGTATCTTTTTGTCCACGGTCGCCTTTTAAACGCGTTAATAAGGCCGTTTTCATATCGTTGAAAATGCCAATCAATTTGCCATTTTCGAGCGACAGCTCGATCAAACTTTGCTGATAACTTTCCGGTGTCATATCGACATCAAACAAGTTAGATTTTGCAAATAAGAAGTCACCTAGAGACGAATAGCTTTGCGCCAATTTGTCCTGAACTTGACGCACTGGAAACAGCAGAAAGCTCAAAGTCGAAAGCAGTCCATACCACATCGAACCGATGACCAATAAACCTGCTTGTGTATACCAATTTTCAAAAAGTTCGACCCCAAGCATGGAATACACGGAGATCACCAAACAACCATAAGAAATGGTGGCATAGCGACGACCCAATGAACCCAAAAGAATCCAACCGATACAAGAAACGATCAGGCCTAATGCAAATAAAATCGGATGCGGGAACAACAGATAAATGGATACCGCAGTAACAAAGAACCCAATATAAGTATAAATTTGATTGAGCACGCGGACTGAAAAGCGGTCATCGATATCACTTAGACCTGCGGCAACCACACCCAAGGTGAGGGGAATGGTCATTAATTGCTGATCTAAAAAATATGGGACAAAGGCTGTTCCTGCGAAGGCAATGACCATGCGCAAGTTATACATAAAGGTCGTGTTATAGGTTGCTTGTTTCAGTCGTGCGAGCCAGGCGTTCAAAATTTTTCCTTTGCTAAAGCGATGGGGCAGTAAGCAATGTGTATCGTGTGAATTTTCACATTGAAGCCAAGAAATAATACTATGTGCAGTGTAAACTTGTCTGCAAAACTTGCTTGCGATAAATGAATTATTCTTATGAAAAGCGTCGAATCACAAAAGGAATTTTCTCAACGCTGGATCGTCTTATTGGCGTTGCTGACTGCTTTGGGGCCACTTTCAATCGATATGTATTTGCCTGCTTTACCTCAAATGGCCGATGATTTTGGTGTGACAACGCAACAAGTGGCCAATAGTCTTCCTGCGTATTTCTTGGGTTTGGCGATTGGGCAGTTAATTTATGGGCCAGTCAGCGACCGTATTGGGCGTAAAACACCGCTATATTTCGGTTTGGTTTTATATATTTGTGCCAGTTTTCTGTGTGTCTTTGCCAATAGTGAATGGAGCTTGATCGCAGCTCGCGTTCTGCAAGCCTTGGGTGGTTGTGTCGGTGTGGTGATTGCCCGTGCGGCAATTCGTGATCGCTTAAGTATGCAAGCTTCTGCTCAAGCCTTTGCCAGTATGATGATCGTGACAACAATTGCACCAATCATTGCACCTACTTTAGGCGCATGGGTTTTGCAGGTGTTTGAATGGCAATACATATTTGCGGTATTGGTACTTGTCGGTATTTTTTGTCTTTTCTGCGTACATTTTTTCTTTCAAGAAACCCTGCCTGTTGAGCGACGCTTAAAATTAAGTTTGAAACAAGTCTTAGGTTTATATGGTGCGATTTTACAGGACGAAACTTTCCGTAAACCGATGCTCACAGGCTGTTTCTCTGGCGCGATTTTATTTTGTTATATCAGTGGCTCATCTGCCATTTTGATGGATGGTTATGGTCTGAGCCAACAGCAATTTGCTTATGTATTTGGGGCGAATGCTTTAGGGATTATGGTGTTTTCAACCCTCAATAAGAAACTTGCAAATCGACTGGATGTTCGCCATCGTTTGCAATTGGGTAATGCACTTCAATTGTGTAGTGTGCTGATCTTATTGGCGGCAGGATTATTTCATCTTTCCTCTATCTTTGTTGTAATGTTTGGCATGTTCTTATGTGTTGCTTCAATCGGCTTCACTGGGCCAAATGCCATGGCATTGGCGATGTCTGAACAAGGCTCACGAGCTGGAACAGCCAGTGCCATTATGGGAAGTATGCAATTTGCCTGTGGTCTATTGGCCGGAGTGTTTTTGAACTTTTTAGTATGGTCAGCGCTCATCAATATGGCACTGATTATGCTGCTATTTGTAGTTGTTGCAATGATTACTATGCGCAGTTTAAAAGCTTCAGCCATGGGGTGACCTGAATGCAGGTGATGACGTTTAGGCCATTTGACTTAAACGTCGGTCATCAACGTACGTGTATTATTGATCAAATATCCGCGTCACTCATGATAAATGTTCATCATCCATAACGATGAATGAGGTCGCTATTTTCCCATTGTGAGTTCAATTGCTGTTTGCTCGAAATTTATCTCTAAACAATCATCCACTTGAAAATAAAAAGTGAAACGGTGGATCGCTGTAGTCCCATTGTAATGAAATAGAGCAACTGATAAATAAGTATTATTTGCATTAAACACAGTGCTTTATGCTAGATCACTACATATCGAATGCCTCTATCGGTAATGTGTCGGATTTTATTGTTTTTATGACATACCTATAGGGTATGGATATTTACCTTTAAGGTATGGGTGTTGAGCTTTTTTGCCATCTGAATCGGCTAAGTCTGAATTTTAACTAAATATTTCAGTCTATTTTCAGTGATGGATTCAGCGTTTTTGCTTTTTGCTTTCAAGTATTTCGTTCTTGGGAGCTGCAAGTTGGGGCTTTAATGCGACTAAAGCACAGATAGGCAGCTTGAAATTTGTCCGCTCAAATAGGCGAATAACAAAGCGCCCAGAGTTAGGGCATACAACAATGACAGGACAATAGAGAGCTTAGGATGAAAACTCAAACTGTATTCCACCCAATGAAAACCCTTGTTGTTGCCATGAGTTTGGCAACGGTCTCAATGACTCATGCAGGCAGCAATACTTCTGAAATTGAACAATTACGTGCAGAAGTTGCAGAACTGAAAAGTTTAATTAAAGCGCAGCAGCAAGTTCAACAACAGCAACAAACAGAGATTCAGCAAGTTAAAGCGCGTCCTGTTGCACCACCACCGCCACCAGCTACTCCAGCTGCAAGCTTAAAATCTAAAACAGGTGCAGATGTAAGCCTTTACGGTTTTGTTCGTGGTGATGCGAACTACATCATCGAAGGTGCGGATAACGACTTCAACAACGTACATACGTCTAAAGAAGAAGCACGTGATAAACTTCGCGCAACTGCAAAAACTACACGTTTTGGTTTAGATTTTACAGCACCTGTCGGTGGTGATAATAAAGTGGGCGGTAAAATTGAAGTCGACTTCAATGGAAGTGGCGAAACTATTCGTCTACGTCATGGTTATTTAACCTTTAACAACTGGTTATTTGGTCAGACCACATCAAACTTCTTGTCTAGCCATGCACCAGAAATGATTGATTTTGCTACTAATGTGGGCGGTGGTATAACGCGCTTACCTCAAGTACGTTATAACCATAAACTCGCTCCGCAAACGCAATTATTTGTTGCTGCAGAAGAAGGGGATAGTAAAGGGACTGTTGCTGCAGATCCGACATATCGCCTTCCAAACTTAACTGCCAAAGTGACTCAAGGTTTTGCTGCAGGTAAAGGTACCGCTTCAGCTCGTGCATTGGTTGAAAACTACAAATCTAAAGCTGCGGATGATACAGAAACAGCTTGGGGTGTAGCAGCGGGTGCATCTTATGCAGTGACTGATCAATTGAAATTGAATGGTGATGTCTCGTATACAGAAGGCAACAGCAACTATTTATATGGTTCTAACTCGGCTTACTCTGTTGTAGATGGAAACATCGAGCAAAACAAATTCACTGCTGTACAAGTGGGTGCAACTTATAAGTTTAATGAAAAACTACGTTCGACTTTAGCTTACGGCGCGCTATTTGCGGATGATGGCAGCGCGTATGCGAAAGATGCATTGAATTCAAATGCGAACGAAGAAGCACAGCAAGCTTGGATTAACTTTATTTACGCACCTGTAAAACCAGTTGAACTTGGCTTGGAATATGTGAACGGTAAACGCAAAAACTTTGCTGGTGAATCTTATAACGATGACCGCGTTGGCTTAATGGCTAAATATAGCTTCTAAGCTCAAATCATCGATCAGAATCGATCAAAAAAGCCTGACTTAGTTCAGGCTTTTTTTGTTTAAACAGAGGATGTATTAACACAAATGAACTCACAGCACTAAACAGATAGATTCATTAAATCGCCTGAGTCATGATGTCGTACTGGTTAAAGCAGGCGTTGAACCACGTACAGTGTATAGATCACGCTTAAATCTTTAATATTTTATATAGATAAAAAATACGAATGCATTTAAATAAAAACAATTGGATATAACTTTAAATTATAGAAAAATTAACTTTTTGTAATAAAAAGTACTGAAATTTTATTGTTCAGGCTGCATAATGTGCGACTTTTCAGAAATAGTGCGAAACAGTACAGACATACACAATGTTCTGTCATTAAATTTGCTTCATTTGAGGCTGTTTCTCAATTTAAAACTTTTAGCGATTTGTTAGTCATTTTGAGTTGATTTTTAAAGCTCAGACTTACTTATTTGAATCAGATGATGAATATTTTTCAAACTCTTTAGCTTGAGTCGTTTAATTGCATTATTGATTTGAAATTACAAAATGTAGTTGTATTTCAGACCATAAAGGCAGCTAATGCTGATAGAAGAGCTTTAAAAATATTCAAATAATTTTGGACAAATTATATGGAATTTAGTTTTAACGCGTTTTATACCTTAATCGCAGCGGTAATTGTGCTTTTGTTGGGACGGTTTCTAGTTAATCGTATTGGCTTTTTAGGCCGATATAACATTCCAGAGCCTGTTGCCGGTGGTTTAGTTGCCGCGATTATTTCTTTGGTGGTGCATAGTCTTTGGGGTTATAGCATTACCACAAGTAGTGAATTACAAACAAGTTTCATGCTGATTTTCTTCGCTTCTATTGGTTTGAGTGCAAACTTTGCCAAATTAAAAGAGGGTGGAATCGGCTTGGTCATCTTTATCGTCGCTGTCGCTTCATTCATCATGGTGCAGAACCTCGTAGGTATCAGTCTTGCGACGGTGCTAGGTATTGACCCTCTTATTGGTTTGATTGCAGGTTCTATTACCCTTACCGGTGGTCATGGTACTGCAGGCGCATGGGGTGAAATTTTAGAAGTTCAACATGGCATTCAAGGTGCATTAGCCTTAGGTATGGCAAGTGCGACATTTGGTTTGATTATTGGCGGTATTATCGGTGGTCCACTGGCTAAGCTATTAATTAACCGCTATCAACTTGCAACGCCTCGTACTCATGAACAAATTGAAAAAAGTGATAACACTCCTTTAGCAGATATTAATTCAACAGAATATGTGCCGTTTGAATATCCGCATCGAGTTCGTCTCATTACAGCAGATAATGCGATTACCACATTAGGTTTATTTGCAGGGTGTTTAGCATTTGCGGACTTCATGACCGATTTTAGTAAAGGTACTGTATTTGAATTACCGACATTTGTTTGGGCACTGGCTGGTGGCGTAATTTTACGAAATGTACTGGAGGGTATTTTCCGTGTACAAATTTTTGACCGCGCTATCGATGTATTTGGTAATGCATCTCTATCTTTGTATTTGGCGATGGCATTGTTGTCATTAAAGTTATGGCAATTGTCCGATCTCGCTGGCCCACTTGTAGTCATTTTGGGTGCACAAACGCTGACGATGGCTTTGTATGCTGCTTTTGTGACTTTCCGTGTCATGGGTAAAAACTACGATGCTGCTGTTTTATCAGCAGGTCACTGTGGTTTTGGTATGGGTGCAACCCCGACGGCTGTGGCAAATATGCAAGCGATTACAAATATGTATGGCCCTTCACATAAGGCATTCTTAATTGTGCCGCTATGTGGTGCATTCTTTGTTGACTTAATTAATGCGACGGTTATTCAATTAATTCTCAAATTTTTCGCTTAATTCTACAAAGGCTCTAATTTAGAGCCTTTGTTTTTATATTCGCATTTTAGGTATTGATTATGGATGAACAATTAAATGCAACTCTCATGGGCTGGGTCAAAGTTTTTAATGATCCGCTTTGGGATTTCTTAGTCGTATTCTTAGTGGCGGTTGGTATTTTCTATACCTTAATCACTGGCGCAGTTCAGATTCGTCTATTTTTTCATAGTATTCAAGTGATGAAATCTAGCCGTAAAGAAGGCGATGATGAACATGGGATTACACCATTCCAAGCCTTTGTGACGGGACTGGCCAGTCGTGTCGGCGTAGGTAATGTCGCAGGTGTTGCAATTGCGATTGCAATTGGTGGGCCAGGTGCAGTGTTTTGGATGTGGTTTACCGCATTTTTAGGCATGAGTTCAGCATTTGTGGAATCTTCACTTGCACAGCTCTTCAAAGTGCGTGATACGCAAAATCAGCAATTTCGTGGTGGTCCAGCGTACTACATCACGCAAGGCTTGAAGCAAAAGTGGTTGGGTGTGGTTTTTGCCATCGCGCTGATTTCAACTTACGGTTTTGTCTTTAATGCGGTGCAAGCCAATGCGATTACAGGTGCGACCTCACATGCGTGGGGCTGGGATAAAGCCAATATCATTTTAGACTTAGGTGGTTTCGGTTTTGAAATCTCTTGGGTGGGCTTGTTCTTGGTGTTCATTACTGCGCTGATTATTTTTGGCGGGATTAAACGAATCGCCAAAGTTGCAGAAAGATTTGTACCCTTTATGGCGTTGCTTTATCTCGCAGTTGCTTTCTATGTTGCATTTGCTAACTTTGCGATGCTCCCAGATATTTTCCAGTTAATTTTCAGCAAAGCCTTTGAATTTGATGCTGCGGCAGGTGGTTTTTTCGGTGCCATGGTTTCTATGGCAATGATGCAAGGGATTAAACGTGGTTTATTCTCCAATGAAGCCGGTATGGGTTCTGCACCCAATGCTGCGGCAGCATCAGATGTTAAACACCCGGTCCATCAAGGCTTAGTTCAAATGCTCGGTGTATTTGTCGACACATTTGTGGTGTGTACCTGTACGGCGATCATTATTTTGGCATCTGGCTTGTATGAAAATGCAGGCTTTGAAGGCGTTGCTTTGACGCAAATGGCGCTTGAAAGCCAGATTGGCGCATGGGGAGATGACTTCCTTGCCATAATCTTGTTCTTATTCGCTTATTCTTCAGTAATCGGTAACTATGCTTATGCTGAAGGTAATGTGCAGTTTATCAATAACAATCCTAAGGTCATGTTTGTATTCCGCGTATTCGTCCTCATGATGGTGTACTTTGGTTCAATCATGAGTGTGCCACTGATTTGGAACTTAGCGGATCTCTTCATGGGCGTAATGGCGAGTATTAACCTCTTTGCGATTTTATTGCTGACGCCATTCTTATTGATGCTGATGAAAGACTACACCTCACAGTTAAAACGGGGTGTAAAAGAGCCTGTGTTTAAAATGGATGAACATCCAAAATATAAGGATCGCGTTAATTCCGATATTTGGTAAAGTCAAAAATTAACTTAAAAAAAGCTCCGTTATCGGGGCTTTTTTTTGCTAGATAAGGGCTTAAATCCTGATGTGGAAATTCTGCTAGATATTGAAATTTTGACAGCCAATGACTTTCTAGGTTGTATGTCAATATAATGTGCATCGGTCATAGGCATTAACGAATAATAACAGTGACGTGAATGCGGACTGATTAGACTACTTTTTCTCTTCAAATCTCGAGTTGCATTTGGAATATCTCTCAATGAAAAGCATAACTGTTTTGATGACTGCATTCGCAATCAGCCTTGTAGGTTGTCAAAGTGTGGGCTCAAAAACGGTCAGCGCTGAAACAACCTCACAAATTCGGACTTATACAGCAGCACCTGCACAGGTGGCGAATAACCGCATTGACTTTAAAAAAGTGAAAAAGCAGGAAAAGCGTCCGATTGTTGCTTTGGTTTTAGGGAGTGGTGGGGCACGTGGTTATGCACACATTGGCGCCATTCAGATACTTGAACAGCAGGGAATACACCCTGATTTTATTGTCGGAACCAGTGCGGGCAGTATTGTGGGTTCAATCTATGCATCAGGTAAAAGTGCCAATGAGTTAAGAGATATCGCTTTGAATATGAAAGCCAATGATGTTCGAGAAATACGTTTGGACAAAAAAGGCTTTTTTGACGGTAAAAAAGTTGAAGATTATATCAATGAGCAAGTTGATGACGTGCCTTTAGAGTTGCTAAAAACCCCAATGTATGTTGTGGCAACCGAGTTAAAGGATGGCAAAAAAGTCGTGTTCAACTATGGCAATACGGGGCAGGCTGTTCGTGCTTCGGTGTCGATTCCGAGCATGTTTATTCCAACGATTATTGAAGACACAGAATATGTCGATGGTGGCTTGGTCAGCCCTGTTCCTGTGGACGTTGCACGCGATTTAGGGGCGGATATTATTATTGCGGTGGATATTTTGGCACGACCGATTCATACCGAAACGTCGAATGTTTGGGGCTTGTTTAACCAAAATATCAATATTATGCAAAATCGTTTAGCTCAAGAAGAACTCAAGCGAGCAGACATTGTGATTCAACCTGATTTACGTGAAAAAGCACATATATTTGATGTAAAAGGTCGTGAAGCGACGATGCTTGCAGGTGAAGAGGCAACCTTAGAAAAACTTGGAGAGATTTCTCGGGTTTATGCTGAACATCAATATAGCAAGGGACATCATATTCCTTATTTAGCAGCCAAAGACTAGGTTGGTACGATCCGTAAATTGACATGCATCCTGTTCACCTAGCAGGGTGCATTTTTATTTCAGCTAAGCATTTTAATTTTTGCTCTCAGCTCTTCCCATGCTCAATAGTATCTAGTAATCATTAATATATTGGATGTTGATTGGTTTTAGGTCTTAATCAAAAGATTTGCCAAATATAAAAATCGTAATAATAAGAAAATATACAGTTAATTATTTGAAATTAATTAAGAAAATCCTATTAATTGGTTTTACGTAGATTTTAAGAGTATATACCTATATTAGCGTTTTTATTCATGTGCTTACGTTTACCAATACTGTTGAAGTGTTTAGAATATCATCAGGTTATTAATACTTAAAACCAATAAATATTTTAAAGGTGGCTGTAGATGAAAACGCTTGATGTAGGACAAAAAGTAAAGCTTGCGATGATGGAAGAGAGCGTGTTTATTGTCACTCATGTGCATGTAGATAATTCTTACACGCTAGAAAGTACCAATGATGGTGGACAAAAAACCAGCTATGACAACGTATCTTTCGAGATGTTAAAAGTCTTAGAAGATTAAGTTTAATGCCGTGCTATGTTGAATCGATGGAGCAACGCGTTTTAATGAATATGTTTTAAATATAAAACACAGCATAGCTTGGATTAAAAAATTGATAGATAGCGCGATAAATACTTGTTTATCGGGTGTATATCGTTATCGATATATATTTTACTGAATGATGGTATGATCACTATAAATAATAATGATGGTTTTTTTGCCGATTTGAACATTTAATCTTGATTAAAATCTATATAATAATCACATTAATCATTGTTATATCACGAGTCTAGAGAAACAAGATGTCCCCATTAGATCAAATTGCGAATGCACTAGACGACCAGTCAGAATTATCGATGTCAGTTTTAATGACTCCTGACATGGCGAATTTTTCGGGTAATGTGCATGGTGGAACGATTCTAAAATTGTTAGACCAAGTCGCGTATGCTTGTGCAAGTCGCTATTCTGGTAGCTACGTGGTGACACTATCAGTTGATAAAGTAAATTTTAAAGAACCAATTCACGTGGGTGAGTTAGTGACTTTCCTTGCAAGTGTGAACCATGTAGGTCGTACTTCTATGGAAATTGGTATTCGTGTTGAAGCGCAGAACATTCAAAAACGTACAGTGCGTCATACCAATAGTTGCTATTTCACAATGGTCGCTGTTGATGATCAAGGTAAGCCAAAACAAATTCCGGCATTAAATCTAGATAATGACTGGAAACGTTGTCGCTTCGAAGCTGCGGAACATCGTAAAGTGGCGCGTTTACAGGAAAATCATCATCCTTCTTGCAGTATTTATAAAAAGTCGACACAAAGCTAATCGCTTTGGTGGCTGAATATTTGAAAAGATCGCTTAAGCGATCTTTTTTTATGCTGAAATTCGTCTGGAGAGTGCAGTAGGGATTTGAATTCCGAGTGTGCGACTAAAGTTTTTTTCTTCAAAGCTTAGTTAAAGATAGTCATTCAGTCCAATACCGTTTAATATAAAACGATACGTAGCGTTTCGTTTTTTGAATTATGAGTGAAACTGAAAAAACTTCTCGGCGTAAGCAATGTATCTTACAGGCAGTCACAGATGCTTTAGCGGAAAGTGATTATCGAAGCATGACCATTGAAGATATTGCGGCTCGTGCAGGCGTGGGAAAATCGACGATTTACCGTTGGTGGAAGCATAAGTCCGATCTGGTTTTCGATGCTTTTAAAGCGCACACCGCGTCGGTGTTTGAGCTCGATTTATCACAAAGTTTAGAGTTCAATCTAAATCAACAATTGCTCAAACTATCACGGGCTTTAAATCAGCATGTGGGTCGAGCATTGCTGGTCGTTTTGGCGGAGCATCGTGAAGCAGCGGGTGAGTTTTTTAAACAGTATTTGTTACCTCGACGCGAAGCGACACGTGAGCTGATTCAATTGGCCATTCAACGTGGAGAAATTCGAGCGGATTATCCTTTTGAGCTGATGTTAGATATGTTGTATGGCCCGATTCATTATCAGATCATTTTCTTTAATACTCAGCCAGATGAAGACTATATCAAGCGACTGGTGCAGTTGGCGCTTAAGCCGATTCTGATTGAATCAGAAGCCACACATGGTGGTGAGGTAAGGACATCATGATCCATCAAAATCATGCATCACTATGGAACAAGTCTTTTGTTTTTTGTTTGTGTAATAACTTGTTTTTATTTAGCTATTACTTTGCGCTGCTGACCATATTGCCCATTTATATTATGAAAGAATTGGGTGGTACGATTCAGCAAGCGGGTATGGCTTTGACCTTATTTTTAGTGTCATCCATTGCGATTCGTCCCTTTTCCGGCATGATTGTTGAGCGTTTTGGTAAAGCCAATTCTGTGCGTATTTCAGGCTTTATTTTTGTCGTTTTTGCGCTGAGTTATTTGTGGATTGACAGCATGTGGTCGTTGTTGGTCATTCGTTTTTTACATGGTTTTTGGTTCAGTATATTAACCACGGTCAATGTTCCCATCGTAAATGATTACATTCCAGATCACCGAAAAGGCGAGGGCATGGGTTACTTTGTCATGTCGACCAACTTAGGCGTGGTGATCGGGCCATTTTTAGCGCTGAGCATGATTCAATTCAGCAGTTTTAGTACCTTATTTGCAGTATTAGCCTTATTGGTTGCAGTGGGCTATATTTTTACGTGGTTGGTTCAAATACAAGAACACGTACAGCATAAATCAAGTGATCAAGCGAGCCAATCCGCAGCCATCCAATGGCGTGATGTGATAGAAACACGGGTACTTGCCATCAGTTTTGTGGCATTGCTGACCGCATTTGCATATTCGAGTGTGATGAGTTTTATCACCGCTTATGCAGAGTTGAAGCATTTACTCGCTTATACCAGTATCTTTTTTATTGTCTTTGCTGTGTCGATGTTGCTCGTCCGTCCTTGGGTTGGCAAAGTCTATGATCGTAAAGGCCCGAGTGCAGTCATCTATCCATCATTTATTTGCTTTGCCATTGGTTTGGTGGTTGTGAGTTTTCTCACGAATCAATGGGTGCTTTGGATATCGGCAGTTTTTATGGGCATCGGCTACGGTTCAGTGTTCCCATGCCTGCAAACGGTCGCGATTCAAACGGTAGAAAAAGCCCGAATGGGACATGCGATATCCACCTTTTTTGCCTTGTTTGATATTGGCCTTGCTGTCGGTTCGGTCATTATGGGTGTGCTGATTGCATACTTTGGATTTCAGGCAACCTATTTATTTTGTGCGGTGATGGTGCTGTTCACTTTGTGGATGTATCGTTTATTCGTGGCAAACCAATTTAAACGCAGTGCTTTAGGAGCTGAATAATGGAATTACGACATCTACGATATTTTGTTGCGGTTGCCGAAGAGCTAAATTTTACCAAGGCTGCGCAGCGAATGTGTACTGTGCAACCTTCTTTAAGTCAGCAAATTAAAGACTTAGAACAGGAAGTTGGGGTGCAATTATTGATGCGAACCAACCGAAAAGTTGAGTTGACTGCAGAAGGTCAGGCCTTTTTAAAAGAAGCGCGTTTAAGTTTAGAGCATGCTGAAAAAGCCATGATAGATGCGCGTCAAATTGCGCAGCTCAGTAAAGAACAACTGAATATTGGCTTTGTTCCTGTGGCAGAAATGAAGGTCTTTCCTTATATCATGCCGAATATCCGTGCTCAGTTTCCTGAGTTAAAAATTCATTTTCATAGTTTAATGGATGTCGATCAGATCAGTGCAGTGCGTAAAGGGGAGATTGATATTGCCTTTACCCGTTATGTCGAAGAAAGCCCTGATATAGAATCTGTTCAGATTTTTACTGAGCCTTTGGCGCTGATTGTACCGAAAAATTCGCCTGTGGCAGAACAGCGGCACATTAGCATTAAAAACATGAATAATCAGGATTTTATTATTAGTGATGAACATTCATCACCTGAGCTATACCGAATTATTCAAGATTTCTTTAAGCAAAATAAACTGAATGTGAACTTGGTACAGCATTCGACCAATATTTTGTTAAATGTCAATTTGGTCGGTATGGGCGTGGGGTGGAGTTTGGTACCGTCTTATGTCATTCCATTGCTCGGTGATAAAATATTGGTTAAAAGTACGGTTGAACCTTTGCCGACCATTGGTTTGTATGCAAGCTATCGAAAAGATCGTAAAAATGATGCGATCGAATTGATATTAAAAGTCTTAAAAGAGCAGTTCTATATGGGCTTTTTCTAGGCCTTTAAATATTGCCCTAAGATTTAAACAAAAAATCCCGAATTAAGCGCTTCGGGATTTTTTTATTTATCGTATTTTTAATCAAGGACTCAATGATACATAGCCTTTGTCACTCTGATTTATTTAAACCATTTTTGTAAATAGGGTTTTATCACACGGTAGGCAATCAAACCGATAATAATAATCAGATAGAGTGGCCAAATCGTAATGAGAACAACCAACAGGCTCAACACAAATTGCCAACCTTTTTGAATACCGTACCACGCTCTTTGCCAGAAACTATCGCCATTTAACTGAGCAATAGCATCAAGGTTAATATCGATATGTTCACGGACAGTGGCAGGTTGGCTAAAGCCAATCACAATCGTGCTATAGCGGACACGATCTTGAACTTCTAAGCGGGTCAGACGTGAGATTTCATTGATTTGTGCTGCTGCAACATGGTCGGGCACGACCTGTGTTTGTGACATTTTTTCTTCGAGTAGTTTTAGCTCATAGCGTTTTGCCGAATATTGCTGACGGTTCAAAAAATGCATAAGGGGCAACAGTTGATTAACGAAATGTGCAGCTTTTTCACTTGGCACACGAATGATCATTTCCGCTTGCGGATTTATTTTTTCAAAGATTTTAATTTTGCCGTCAGCAATCGGGTAGGATTGACTCTCTTGCACCACAAAGTCGATATTTTTCTGTTCAATAAAGCCACCTAAACTTAGCGTGAGTTTTTCAATTTCTAAGGCCGTTTTAACCACATCTTTCGACTCAAAACTGACATTGGCTTCTCGAACCATTTTACGAGAGGCTTCGGCTGGGTTGACCTGCTCATTTAAAATAGTTTCAGGTTTTTGTGTTGTTGCAGGCGTGGTAGACGGCTCATTGGAAGTGCTTTCCGCTGCTTGATCTTGCTGTGTACTGACTTGAGCAGGTTGTGCATCTGCGCTGGCTTCAGTTGCCATTTCTTCGGTTTTCTTGGAACAGCCTGAAATTAAAATCACCGTTAACATGGCAATTAAATATTTATTTTTCATTGATGTAGAGCTCAATTGTTTGATTATCAGAAAGTCGGAGTAAATACTTTTTGCTTTAAATATAAATTCAAATTTAGCGTAATTATTAGTCGGGCGTATTGTATCGGAAAGTGTTTAAAGCACGGATGAACGCAACATAATTCTACATAAAGCCGCGTATAGTAATAGACAGAACAACAAGGATGAAAATAAGGATATCTACAATGAACCCAGCAATGAAACTCTACAGCAATCCACGCTCACGCAGTAATACCATTCTGCCTTTATTAAAAGAATTAGACATCGAGTCAGAAGTTGACATTATTGAAGTGCCATATGAAGAGATGCATCAAGCGGCATATCTCAAGATTAACCCCATGGGCAAAGTTCCTTGCTTGGTCGATGGTATTGTCGTGATTAGTGAGACCGCAGCCATCTTTAGTTATTTAGCCGATAAATTTAGTGACAAAGGTTTGGCACCCGCCTTGGATGATCCCAAACGTGGTGAATATTTGAAATGGATGTTTTTCTGTCATGGTCCGCTGACTGAATATATGGACATGAAAAATGTCGGCATTAGCACAGAGTTGATGGATGAGAAACGTGGCAGTTTGAGTTTTGGTAATGAAAAAATACTTTTAGATTTTATTAAAACAGGGCTTGCACAGGCTCAACCATATCTGTTGGGGGATAAAATTAGCGCAGCAGATTTGTATTTAGCTTATTGGATGGTGTATGCCATTTCATTCAAAATATTGCCATATTTGGATGAATTTAAACCTTTTATTCAGCTGATTCAGCAACGTGAATCGGTAAAAGATGTGCATTGGTTTCAGTCGGTTTAACTTGGATGCTTATTTGATTGTTGGCTGAACGTGTTGTTACGATATGTCTAATCATATAGCTCTTTCTTTGAGAACTACAAAGAAAGAGTTTTAAATATCAATCACGAAGATGGTAAAGTGATTTTAATTATTGCCATAAATAATGTATGGCATATATTGCGCTAAATTAAATAGACTCAATCGTTGTTGGTTCTATTTAAAAAATCATGGGCTTCATCATCAGATAGAGGTGGGCCTAAATCTCTTTCAAGTTTGGCATATATTTCGAGTAGTCTTTTTTGTTGGGGATCCATATCTAAGGCACGATGCTGCTGATATGTTAATTGATCTTCAATCCAATCATAATCCTGAATCGCAGACCCTGCGAAACTGGTTTTCAAATGGAGTTTGTAATAACCAGAAAAGTTGCGTTTCTTGGTATCTAGACAGAGATAGGCGAAGGTAGACCAACCACTTTCGGGAAATTTAAGGCGAGCTCGGCAGGGCTTCTTTTCTAGTGTAAATGTGGGTGAATAGACTTGGCCTTTTAGAATGATATTTTTATTTTGACCAAAATATTGAGTTTGTAATGCAAATGAAGCAAGAATCACTGTGGTGAGAAAAAAGCTGGCAATGACTGAATAAAAAAATGAAATGTATAAATGGAAGGACAAAAAATTAGATTCTTCGTTTTTGTTCACATCTTTTTCTAAGCGTAATAAATAGCAATTCAAAGAAATAAGAAAACAGAGGCAAAAAACGAAAATAGGTAACCAACTATTGGCATGAAAATGATGTATCTCTACGAAAATGAGTGAACAGATAAAAATAAAACCTAACAAACTATAAATGAATAATTTCTGAAATCTTTTTTGCATTTTGCGAAGCTTATAATTATGTATTGAACGATTATAGCATCTGATGTTTATAGTTATTATAGAAAAAAATCACCATGCTTTATGCATGGTGATTTTTAATTCTTGCAGATCTATTTCGATTATTAAGCATGCAATTTTGCAAACAATTGTTGGCTCACGCTGTCTAAAGTTTGTGGAATTGCAATCGCTGCAACAAAACGGTCTGGGCGAAGAATCGTAACAGATTCAGTGGTTTTACCAAACCAACCACGAATATCGGTACCAATATCACCAATCGTAATCACATTGTCGTACTTGGTGCGATTTTCATTGCTAAGCTGAACAGCAGGCAATACTTGGATAAATTTAACGCCCAATTTTTGCCATTTTTTCATGGTCGCATCTGACAGACCCCATTTCGGATCAACGCCCCAAGCAATGATTGCAAAGTCGTTACCGATGACTTCATCAAGTAGGACTTTTTCACCAGATTCAAGTTGAACATATGGTTGAATGAACATTTTACCCACAGGTGAATCTTTAACACCGTTATTGATCAATGCACCATCGTTGTACTTCGGCATTGGCTTGAAGCGCATTTCCAATAGATATTGTTTGATCGGTTTGATGTAATTGAGCGCATAGGCGATACCATCACGCACGAAACCTTGCCATTTTTTTGGTGGCGCAAGGACATGACCCGCCATTACAGAAAGATCAATCATCGCTTTGGCATGATCTTTACGTTCAACTTGGTATGTATCTAAAAGCGCTGGGCCAGCTTTGCCTTGTACAACCATAGCAACTTTCCACGCAAGGTTGAATGCATCACGCATACCACTGTTATACCCTTGACCTTGCCATACTGGCATGATGTGCGCAGCATCGCCTGCAAGTAAAATACGGTCTACACGGAATTTATCTGCAATACGGGCATTGTGGGTATAAACGCGCTGACGAATCACTTCAATACCGTCGGTCGTTGGAAGCACTTTCGACAATAATTTGGCAATGTTTTCAGGTTTGCTTAATTCATCTTGAGTTTCACCAGGCATCACCATAAATTCGAAACGACGAATACCGTGTGGAAGCGCAGCAGATACATAAGGACGCACAGGGTCACAGCATAGGTAAATGTGTGGCGTTGCAAGTGGGTCGTTATTGATGTCGATCACGATCCATTGGTTCGGTGCAGTTTTACCATCGAAGCCGATGTTGAGGGTACGACGTACCACTGAGTTACCACCATCACAAGCAATCAAATACTGCGCTTGAATTTTTTCAGCTTCACCGTCTTTATTTTGAATATTTAGCGTTACACCATTGGCATCTTGGCTAAAATCAGACAATTGACGAGAGAATAAAACATTTGTGGTTTCGTACTGTTTTAAACCTTGTAGCAGTACATTATCGACTTGCGGTTGAATAAAGGCATTACGACGTGAGAAACCAAATTCACGAGTGAGCGGTTGAATGTCAGCGAAACAACGACCTTTAGGGGTTAAGAAACGCATCGCGTGGTTCGGTGTTGTATGTGGTAATACTTGATCCACTAAACCTAATGATTGGATGGTACGTAATGATTCATCATCAATACCAATCGCACGTGGGTAGTCAATCAGGCTGTCCAGTTGTTCAATCACAGTGACTTTGACACCTTGCTTACTTAAGTAGTTTGCAATGGTTAAGCCGACAGGACCTGCGCCCAGAATGGCAACTTCCGTTGTGTAATTTGCTTTATTGCTCATGCGTAAACATCCAATCACTTCACATATGCCACTATTAAGTTCTAACCCGAGGCTTTCAACAAGCTAGGCATAAGTCGAAACGATGAATCGAATTGTCGTGTTTTTTGCAGGGTTTTATTTTAAGTGAATGATATATATTTATTTATATTAAAATGATCAATCATTTTGAATGATTTATCGATCATTAAAATCTATCAATTAGTAGCTTTGAGCATAAAAAAGCCGAACCATTTTTCAATGATCCGGCGACTTTAATTCATTTAGCACAACATTTTATTAGTGAGGGATAAATGTTGAGCAGCAGACTAAATGAATTTAGCGTGTGGAGTACGCTATTCGTCTATTACTGAGCAGGTTGAGCTGGTGCAGAACCTTCAGCATTTGCTTCTGAAGCAGGTTGAGCAGCAGTACCTTCAGCAGCAGTTGTTTCAGTCGCTGGCTGTTCTTGAGTGCTAACCACTACTTTTTCTTGTTCAGGCGCTTCTTGTTTATCTTTGCTTGCAGCAAAACTTGTTGCAGCTGCAGCAGCTAGAGTAGAAGCAAGTAAAATTTGAGTTAATTTCATTTTGAGCATCCTTATATATTTTAGTAAGTCCTGAAAAGATCATCACGTCCATCAGGAGAGAGCTCATGCTAAATCGAGAAAACCGAGTGATCAATGCGAGCAACAAAGTGAAACAGACTGGTTAACTGGATGAATACATAACCGTCCATCCTGTGTTTTAAATGTAAAAAAAATATCGGAATCTTCATTTAACTTTGCAAGAAAAAATGACCAAATCGACTTTATGATTCATTCATTGTTTACATGATGATTACATCGATGTCGTAAATAAGCAGAATCTAGAAATTTCACTAAAATCCAAATGTAAGGATTCTTTTCGATATGGCTATTTTTTTTTAAATATAAGAGTTAACTTTGTCAATAAAGTATGACCAGATATGTCATGCATTCATGCAAATGGAATAAACAGGCTGTTTAACAGCCAGATCATCATTCAATGCCTCGGATACTAGGCTGATCTATGCTTTAGAAAAATGAAGACAGAGAAATGAAGACTAGACTTGCAGCATTTTTTTGAAATCATTATGGTAAAGGCCATCAATCATTGGCTATTTATTTGAGTGACTCACTTTTGAAATTAGTTTCTACCCACGGTGCGATTCCGGTTCATATTATTTCTGGCTTTTTAGGTGCGGGTAAAACCACAGTTTTACAGCAGTTATTAAAGCAAAAGCCAGCGGGCGAAACTTGGGCCGTACTGATGAATGAGTTTGGGCAAATCGGGGTCGATCAACAGATGTTGCCGCAAGATCAGGGCTTTGCGGTGAAGGAATTATTGGGTGGATGTCTATGTTGTAGTAGCCAACTGCCGATGCAAATTGCGTTGTCACGATTATTGTCAGAGGTGAAACCCGACCGACTGTTTATTGAGCCGACAGGTTTAGGGCATCCGGGACAACTATTGGAGCAATTGACCGAGCCACATTGGCATCCGCATTTAGCCATGCGGGCATTGGTAACCGTGGTTGATGGCTCACGCTTACATGATCAAGAGTGGACTTCGCAAAATCTGTATGCCGATCAACTCAAAGTGGCACAAATCGTTGTGGTGTCTCATGTCGATTGCATGAGTGATGCCGATCAAGCTGGTTTGGAACGACTCAAACAAACGTATTTACCGTATCAGCAGCAATGGATCAATGTCGTCAAAGGTGATTTAAAATTGGCAAATATTGATCTCGCCTATGTGGGAAGTCCTCGTAAAATTCAGCCTTTATTGGCGATACAAAAGCAAACGTTGGTCGATGTACCCACAGAAATTAAACAGTTGCCTTATCATTATGTTGAATCCGCTCAGGGCTATAGTGTCGCAGGTTGGAAACTCCCAAAACGATGGACCTTTGATTTTTTTGAGTTGTTAGATTTACTCTGTGAGCAGCAAGATTGGCTACGGATCAAAGGTATTTTTCAGACAGACCAAGGGTGGAAAACCTTTAACTTTAATCCCGATCAGTTTAATTATCAGTCGAGCGAGGAAAGTATCGATAATCGTGTCGAAATTATTTACCAGACTGAACGTGAATGGCTCGAATTTGAAGATCGTTTAATGCAGTGTCGTATCGATGCCGAGAAAGCTGAGAAATAAGTAAATCAGCGCAGCAAAAGCTTGCTAAATCTTATATGCTAGGCGCCAAATTTGAGGACTTTACTATGGCGCTAAAAGCTACAATTTATAAAGCAGATTTGAACATTGCCAATATGGATGTACACCAATATGGTGATTATCAATTGACAATGGCTTTGCATCCTTCTGAAACGATTGAACGTTTGATGGTACGTGTCTTGGCATATGCACGCTATGCAGATGAAGCCTTAGAATTTACCAAAGATCTTTTCGAAACAGACGAACCAGCGCTGTGGGAAAAAGATTTAACAGGCCAATTGGTGAAATGGATTGAAGTTGGCTGTCCTGACGAAGACAAAGTCAAAAAAGCCAGTGCACGTTGCCCAAACGTTGCTGTGATTACTTATGGTTCATCAGTAGATGAATGGTATAAACGCAACAGCAAATTGAAAACACTGAAGAATGTTGAGATTTGGCAATTATCTGAAGCGAGTACAGCTGCCATTCAAGAGTTATCCGAACGAACCATGTCTTTACAATTAAACGTAATGGACGGCGAATGGACTTTGATAGGTGATAAAGCTCAAGCTGTCATTGAATGGACACAATTGCAATAAGTTTATCATTTGATTTAACTCTTCATGATGGGTGTGAGTTTAGGCTTGCATCCTGACTATAAAATTCGGTATATCTACAAACAATGAGAAAATTTTAAAGATGGGGAGCAGCCGATGTACCCTGATTTTTATTTGTTATTTGTGGCGCTTATGATTGGCGCTGTCATTGGTGCGGAACGTGAGTACCGAAGTAAGTCGGCAGGTCTGCGCACCATGATTATGGTCAGTTTAAGTTCATGTTTATTTACTATCTTATCGTTACGTATCGGCGTTGATAGTCATGATCGAATTGCGGCCAATATTTTGACTGGCCTCGGCTTTTTGGGTGCGGGGGTAATTTTTAAAGATGAAAATCGAATTTCAGGCATTACCACAGCAACTACCATTTGGATGACCGCTGCCTTAGGCATGGCTGCGGGAGCGGGCTATGTCATGCTGAGCTTGATTGGTACGGTGATTGTGCTGATCGTTTTAATTGTTTTGATTTATATTCAAGCGTGGATTGAAGCGAAAAACCAAGCACGGAGTTATCGTATCGTTTGTCACTTTCGACAACAAACGCTGGATGACTATGAAGAGCTGTTTAAAACCTATCAAATGCAAGTGGTTCGTAGTGTGCGACATAAAACTGAACATAAAATCAGTGGGCGTTGGATCTTAATTGGCTCTGCGACAAACCATAGAAAATTAACTCAAGATCTAATGAATGATCAGGATATTCTGGAGCTCAATTTTTAACAGCGTATTTACTACGGCATCCAAAGTAATCCTGTTTATAATAGGGTTTTATTTTGATTGCGGCATTTGAGGTTGAGAGCATGAGCAAAGAATTAGAAATTATTGACTTAGTGGTAGGCGAAGGTAAAGAAGCGGTTAAAGGCGCTTTGATTACAACACACTATACAGGCTGGTTAGAAGACGGCACTAAATTCGATTCATCACTGGATCGTGGTAATTATTTTGAAACGGTAATTGGTACAGGCCGTGTGATTAAAGGTTGGGATCAGGGCATCATGGGGATGAAAGTCGGTGGTAAACGTAAGTTAATCGTGCCATCACATTTGGCTTATGGTGAGCGTAAAATGGGCAATGTGATTCCTGCCAATTCAAATCTTATTTTTGAGATTGAATTGTATGATGTAAAAACGCGCGATTAATACAGTGACTGTTTTAGATCGATGACATGGACGTTATTGATCAATTGGATAAAATAGTAGTTGTTATTTTTGTCTTTTACCGTAGATTAGAATAATTGCTCGAGTATAAACGCAGGAATCAAAGCCGTTGTCTTTACAGTTGCCTTGCACCAGATTGTTCTGGGTTCTTACCTTTATTATTTTTACATTGGCATTCACTGTATCGACTGCTCAAGCACAGTATGAAACTGCGCCTAAATCGTTTTATTTAAAACATCAAAACGAAGTTAACCAAATCTACTTCACGGAAGACACCAGTAGCCTCTTACAAGGCAAATGGTTGTTTTATCCAAATCAATTTTTAACTTCTCCGAGTTCGGTTCTAGTCGGTCAAACGGTCTATCTGCCTGCATCATTTAAAGACATCACAGGGGACAGTAAAGGTTTTGGGACATTTACTGGACATTTCCAAATCCCTAAACAATTTATTGGTCGACGTATCGCGGTATTGATTCCAAATCAGTACGGTGCGTATCGGGTATTTTTAAATGGTGATGTGATCGTTCGTTTGGGCGAGGTGGGGCGTACTGAAGCAGAACAAAAAACGGAGAATGCACCGCGAATTGCCTATTTTGTGGCACAAGATGAATATTTCACTTTAACCATTCAGGCTTCAAGTTTTAACAGTATGCACGGCGGGTTTGAAAACCCGATGCGTATTGGTATTGCTAAGACAATAAACCGCCAATTCCAACAACAAATGATGAGTATTGGAATGGTGTCGGGCGCCGTCTTGGGTGTGGGACTCTTTACGATCCTATTTTCTGTTTTCCGAGGTTTACGCGGTCGCAATAGCCGAAGTAATTTGGTGTTTGGCTTATTTATTGTCTTTTTAGCATTCCATAATTTATTTTCAGCACCTTATGCCTATACCACTTTTACCGATATCAATTGGTTGTGGGGCACGCGATTAGAATATTTATTTACTTATTTGGCGTCGATTTTCTTTTTAAGTTATATCCACTTGCTCAGTCGTCGCTATTTATTTACCTTAAATTATCAGATCGCGATGTTGCTGTTGTCGTTGAATATTTCAGTGACTTTTGTTTCGACCCCTGAGATTTTTCAGCCTTTGGCAACCTACAGCTTTGCTTATGTGATCGTTGTTCTGAGTAATTTTGCTTATGGTTTTTACCTAACACTGAAAAAGAAAGAACCGTATTCAAAATTAAATTTAATCGCGGTTATTTTCCTGTGCATTACCTTTTTAAACGACTTTTTGCTGATGATGAATTTGATTGATTCAGTCAATTTATCGTTCATTTCAACCAGTTTGTATGCCTTGTTGATCATGTTTCAGCAATCGCATCATTATGCACAGCAGTCGATGCATACGGAACAGTTGAATAATAGTTTGCTTGAGCTAAACAGTTCACTCGATCAGAAAGTCAAAGAGCGCACCTTACAGCTTCACGAGCTGAATAAAAAGCTAGAGCTACAAATTCGTATTGATGCCTTAACGGGGGCATTCAACCGCCGTGCACTGAATGCTGAAATTCAACGCTTATATTCGGAAGTCCGTTTTCATAGCCATCGAACACTGGTCTTTGCCATGTTAGATGTTGATTATTTTAAAAATTATAATGACCACTATGGACATCTCAAAGGCGATGAGGTGTTACAGCAGATCGTGAAAACCATGCAAAATACCCTGCCAAGTTCAGCCTATGTGGCTCGCTACGGGGGAGAAGAGTTTGCCATATTGATGCATGATGTTCCGTATGCGATTGCCCAAGAGCAATTACAATTGGTACTCGAAGCCATGCGTAATGAACAGCTTGAACATGTTAATCGGGGTGATGACAAAAATTACGTCACTCTAAGTTTGGGCATGGCATGGATGGATAAGCAAAATGACTTTGACAGTATCGAAGCTTTAATGAAACATGCAGACCATTATTTATATATGGCCAAACAGGCAGGACGCGATCAACTTAAGCCTTGATACCTAGTCGTAAACGGTTTAAAACTTTGTGGAGGTATCGGTAGTATCCATTGCCAATACTTATTTAGATTCATTTATCTTTAAATTCATCTATACAATCATCTTATTTGAAAATCTATCCCTCTACGAACTTTATCTCTCTACTAGCAGAGTTGTTTGACCAATTTAAGCGGAACATCAGCAGGCTCAAAATCCTGATGTGCGACAAAGCCATATTTTTGGTAAAAGGCGAGTGCCGTATGGGTACTTTCTAGACTGATCTCGGTAATATTCTTTTTCCGGACGCAGTGCATCATGTTTAATAATAACGCCTTACCAATGCCTTGGTACTGACGTTCAGGGCAAATATAGTTCAGTAAAATTTGTCCCTGATCACTGACTAAAATAAAGCCGACCACTCGATTGTCACTGACGTAGACCCAACTATCGTTGTAAAGCATCCACATTAAGATATTTGATTGATTTGCCTCCTCAAGCCAAGTTTGAATCACACTTTCATTACGTTGATGGTCCTGGATACATGAACGAATGCTGTTGTGAATCACGTGAATAATTTCGGGTATGTCCTGGATTTGTGCTTCGCGTATCATAATTTTTTCTTTTTATAAAAAACTCCAACAGCCTGCCATTTCAGAAGATATCGCCCTGTGCTTAAAGAGGCTTATTGTTGCGTTTTATGTTTTTTTGCTGCCATTGCGCTGTTGGGTTGGGTTTTTATTTCAAAATTGTTGCAAAATTTACAAATGTATATTTATAAATTAATCATTAAATATGGATAAATAACCACATAAATGCATCTAACTATACTGTTTTTAAAGTAATAATAGATCTTTTAGAAATGTATACATACTCAATGATTTCAGCAGGTGTAATAGTTTGAAATAAATTAGCAAAGAAAATAGGCCAAATTTCAGCTTTAAAATAATTTTGTATGAATTTTAAACGTTATTGTGCGTTATATTAGTCCATAAAAATATTCGATGATTCAAGATGTGCATGCGCGTCATCGGCAGTAGGTTGTTATTATGGTTAATTTTCTCATTGTGATATGTATTCTGATCGCGTTGTCTGCAGCGGGCATTGTGGTCAAAAAAATCCTAAAAACAGAAAAATATCGTCAAAAATATACGCGCTACCAAGCACCAGAAAAATCGAACAGTATCTCTTTAGCATCGAATGATGATGCTATACGCCAAGTCGATCAGGTCATTGAAGTTGATGAATATGAACAGCAACTTTTTGATGATATTGCGGAAATTTTCTTTCAACAACAATACAAATTAGATTCGCTACAGGCAGCCGAGCAGTTACAAGAAGTCTTTTTACGTCGCATGCCAGTGAATTGTAAAACTCAAATTCGCCAATTAGATTTGAATGAATGGTCGATTTATTGGAATTTTTACAATCAATCACTCGAGTATTATTTAGGCCGATACGGTGAGTTTTATACACATGTCGACCGTTTTGGCGAAGAACATAAAATTGAATATCGCTATCAAGACTCCGCAAGTTGAAGCAAAATGCGATCTTGGACTAAATCGAGATAACTCAAATCATCGGTTATTCGGGCCATTAAAATAGCGCCTTCATAATCCGCCAAGCTGACTTTGGCAAGTTGAGCGGCGTGTTCGATGGTCATGCATCGCTTAAAAAACACTTCAAAGGCGAGTTGCCACTCCTGAAAGATGGACTGTAATTTTGCAAAAATCTCGGCAGGTAAATGTTGCCGCTCCATACTTAAGATCCCGACCAAACAGCCTAATCCACCTTGGCTAAAAAACTGGATGGCCTGTTGATGGATGTGCGAGAAAGCCTGTTGAGGTGATGCAGTGGATCGCTGTAATTGCTGAAAAATACTGTGCTTTAACTTCACGTGTGTCAGGTTTAAAATTTCCATCAGCAAAGCGTCTTTATTCGGATAGTCATAATAAAACGCAGCTTTTGAAAGTCCACAGGCTTCAGCCAATTTCCCCATGCTGCAGCCCATATAGCCATAGCGTTTAAAGGCGTGTGCTGACTGTAGTAATAGATGTTCTGAGGTGTTTTTCCGTGGACGCATGTATCTCTCTATCCAAATAAATCACTATGATGTGTATAAAGTAAATTGGTTTAACCGACTAATAGTTCGTTAAACCTTCCAATGACTTCCTGCCATAAGGGTTCAGCACCTTTGCGGAAATATCCCATATGACCAATATGTTTTAGACCATAATCTTGCGCTTCAATATTGATATAGTGCATTGATGCTTGCGCATAATGTTGCATAAAAGCATGTCGTGAATTGGGTAATGCCCAGTCATCATCGAGCGCAGCGACCGCATAAATCGGCGTTTGAACTGCAGCATATTGTTGAGATAGCTCACTCAGCTCAGGGTCGGCAAAGAAATAGGTTGGGTTTTTACACCAACGACGCCATTGCTTATAGACATCGACAGGAAGGTCAGCGCCCATATTGAGTTTGCTCCAAGGCAAATACCCTTTGACGGCAACCATCGGCGGAAAAACGATATTCCACATCACATGAACTTTCATTTTTTCTTTAAAGGGCATATAGCCATGCCAACCTGCGCCAGTGCCAAAACAATACATGGCACGTATCTGATCATGATTTGGGGTAAGGCCTAGTGCTTGACCGCCATAAGAGTGTCCCACTAGAAAAGTTTCCTGACCGTGTTGTTGCATATAAGCTATGGCACCAGAAAGGTCATAACGTCCCCAGTCAAGATAAGACATCTTAAAGCCTTTAAGTTTTGACGGTGCAGAACGTCCTATACCACGATAATCAAAAGTCAGTACTTGATAACCGAGTCCTGCGGCATACTCGGCAAAACGACGGTAAAATTGTTGAGGTACACCTGTCGCACTTGAAATAATAATATTGGCCTTAGCGGCAGTATTAGGCCGATATTCAACGCCTGAAAGCGTATAACCATCGGTTGCAGGGAAACTCACGGGTGTACTATGTATTTCTTGCGCTGCTGGTTCTAAATCCGTTGACATAATTTTTCTCTTGATAGGCAGGACGTAAAGGGTTTACTCAGTTTAAATAAAGGGTTATTTGCCCTGAAAATTGGCTGCGCGACGTTGTAGCATGGCCATCACACCTTCTTGTACATCTTGTGTTTTTAGTAGTGGTTGTAAGTGCTGATCCAATTGAGCAAAGGCAGCATCGGCTCCCAAATGCACCCCTTGCTGTGCTGCAGCGAGTGTTGCCTGAACCGCCAGTGGTGCAGCCTGTGCAATTTGTTCTGCAAGTTCTATTGCATGAGATAAGGGCGCTTGGTCGGTGATTTCAGTCACCAAGTTCATGTCATATGCCGTTTGCGCATTGAAACGTTCACCTGTGAGTAAATAGCGCATGGCTTTATTCCAACCCGCTGCTTGCACAAAGCGAACTGTTGCGCCACCAAAGGGAAGAATGCCACGTTGCACTTCCATTTGAGCAAACTCCGTGTGACGCTGTGCGATCACGATATCGGCATTCAGCATGAGTTCAATACCCGCTGTAAAACAGAACCCTTGTACCGCGACCACAACTGGTTTTTTTCGTTGTCGTGAGTTGGTTCCCCACGGATTAATTTGCTGATCAGGAAAATTAAACAGCCCGCTGCCAAGTTTGGGTTGTAGTTCGACCAGATCTAGACCCGCAGTAAAATGATCGCCATGAGCAAAAATCACCGCACAGCGTAAATTTGGATCATCTTCATATTCAGTGAGCGCCAGTGAAAGGTCATGAATTAAATGACTGTCAAACGCATTTCGTTTATCTGCACGGTCCAAACCGATTAAATAAAGATGACCACGAATTTCTCGACTTACACGACCTTGTTGTTCTGACATTTGGATGATTCCTTCTGATTATTCTTTATGCATAGCTAAGTTTTTAAACGATTGTTAGAAAACTGTCAAAACTGATGCGTTCAAAACATCAAAATCATCGTCTGGTGGATGAGTGGTTTGATTTAAAATTTACAGAGTTGATATGAAATAGTGCAGGATATAGCTTGCCTTTGGGCTGATTTTTTCCATAATAGCTGCAGCTTTTTTAAGGCCCAATCTACCATGTCAAACTTAGAAATTTTTGCAGTCATTATTAGCTTAATCGGGGTGACTTTAACCATTAAGCGAAATATGTGGTGTTGGTGGTTTAACTTTGCAGCTTTTTTGCTGTATGCCTACCTGTTTTATACCTACAAACTTTATGGCGAAACCATTTTGCAGTTTTTCTTTGTAGTGGTGAACTTCTACGGTTTTTATCATTGGTTGAAGGGCAAACAACAAGATCATGACATCCGTATTGAACCGATTGCGACCAAACTCGTGATCTTTCAAATGCTCTTAGCTGCGGTGGGCGGTTTGATTTTTGGTTTAAGCCTGCACTATTTTACCGATGCAGCCGTACCAATTTTGGATGCACAATTGGCCGCGTTTAGCTTGCTCGCAACGTATTGGACCAGCCGGAAACATATTGCCACTTGGGTGCTTTGGGTATTTGTCGATATTATCTATGTGGGTATGTTTATATATAAAGACCTGTATCTCACCGCAGCTCTGTATGCCGGTTTTGTCGGCTTGGCGGCGTTTGGTTGGTGGCAATGGACACAAGTCAAAAATAAACAGCAGCAACAGGCGATGAAAGCTTTATAAGGATCATTGGGTGATGGCAAAGCTTATTTTCTAATAGCCGTTGATCCAACCCGATGAACAATAGAAGAGCGTGCAGAGTCATGATTATCGACTTTCAACTTGAGCAGCAACAGCGTTTTGACCGACAAGCTGCATTTCTACTACAGCAAAATGCGAGCTTTTTTCAGTTTGAGCAAATAGCAGATGTGTATAACGCTGAATGGATCAAGGCATTTCCACAAGGCACGAAATGTAGCATCAGCGGTTTGGATGATGGTGCAGATGAATACGGCATCCAAATCAGTTACAAACACCAAAGTATCTTGATTGATTATTCACAAGTAATCAAATTGGTACACCGTGATCGGGATGGTGTGGTGCATAGCATGCTTTTAAATTAATAAAATTTTTAAAATCAGCTCTTTAAAGATTCGTTTTAAAAAAGAAAAAAATAAGCGTAAGAAGAAATGAAAAGATATGGAACGTTATTAAAGCAATGACGCAACTTGACCCAAAAGATTCAACATTTAAAATTTTCAATCAGCTATGTTTTGAACTCTTTCATCATTATGGCTCGCACTGCACGTCTTTTGAACCAAGCGCTTTGATAAGTGCAAAACCAATGCAACAGCTTCCTGAACAAGCCAGCTTTGATATTGTAAGCCTCGACTTCGGTCATTGGTACGCAAAGTTGTCCTATGCAGGGATGTATTTAAAAATCGATGCGGGCTGGGAATTTCAGCTCGAGTTTAAAGATCAGGATGGGCAAATCTATCAAAAAGTCCTTTAAGGCAGAGTCCCAATGAGTTGCAGTATGGCAATTCTGTTTTTTCAGTTTGGTTTCAGGTCAATGACAGCCACAGCGCTTTCCGATTTAATCCAAAACACAGTTATAGCAACTGTAGACTGGGCGAAATAAAACAATAAAACCAATATTGACCTGAAGGATTACGAGAATGGCACATCAATTTACCGTCAATGCCACAATTCATGGCATTTCACTTGAAGATTTTAAACGACTAGCCGCAGATATCAGCTTGCATGAAGCGGTGTGCAAACGCATACCGGGTGAAAATCTAGAAATTTTAGAATCAAAAAAAACAGGCGATATGTATACCTTAAAACGTGCATATAACCTTGATGTAAATATTCCAGATATTGCCAAGAAGTTTTTAAAAGATGCGTTTCGTCTGAAACGTACGGATATTAGTAATTTGGCGGCGTTAACATCAGATGTCAAACTTGATCCGAACTTACCGCTCGAAGCAAGTTGCAAACGAAGTGTCAGTGGTGATGCGACACAAGTCAGTTTTAATTTGGATTGGACGGTGAAAGTCAAAGTTCCACTGATTGGTGGATTACTAGAAAAACATGCAGAAGGTGAAATTCGTCGTTTTAGTCAGCTCGAGATTGAAATTGTAGAAGATGAATTACGTAAAAATTTAAAAGCCTGAATCGACTTGAAAGCGAGTTTAAAAAAGCGGTCATTGACCGCTTTTTTTATTTTTAGTGAGATGTTTTTTCAAAGCGTTGACGATAGAGCATCGCAGTAAAGAAGGTCACCAAACAGACGGTCCAAATATAATACATAGCGCCAATGTTGCTGTATAAACTCAACCATTGAACCAATGGCAAGGTGATACCACCCGCGATGGCATAAGCCAAATTGTATGAAAATGAAATGCCCGAGAAACGAATCTGTGCAGGGAACATTTTCACCATACTATAAGACACCATGCCGACCGTACCTGATGCCAAACCGAGCAGCATATAGAGCGTAAACACGGTCGATGCTGCCACATGGCCCAAGCTGTTATAGAACACGCCCGCGATTATCGCGACAAGGAGGGAACCGAACAGCATCACTTTGCCCGCACCGAAGCGATCTGCCAAAAGACCTGCCAAGATACAACCGACCATTTGCATCACAATAGCGGCACTTTGCATTTTAAAGGCATCTGCACGTTCAAAACCAAAGGCGCCTGTGAGTAAATTTGGCATCGCTAAAATCAGCACAACAACACAGCCAGTTAAGAACCATGTAAACAACATACCAATCACAACGCCTGTTTTGTGCTGTTGTAGCACTTGTTTCACTGGAAGCTCTTTAGCCAATTGTTTCTTTTCTTGCATGGCTTTAAATACAGGCGTTTCTTTTAAATAACTGCGGAGATAGAGCGCAACAAAACCAAAGATCCCGCCTAGAATAAATGGAATCCGCCATGCCCAGTCATGGATTTCTGACTCTGTAAATTGTAATGAAATAAACAAAGACATCAGTGCGCCCAATAGGATACCCAAAGATAAGCCGGCAGTGAGTAGGCCGTTGGCGATCCCAATTTTTTGCTCTGGCACATGCTCTGAAACAAAAGTCCATGCCGCAGGGATTTCACCACCAATCGCGATGCCTTGAATCACGCGCATCAGTAGGAGCAGGAGTGGTGCTGCATAGCCAATACTTTCAAAAGTTGGCATCACACCGATCATCAGTGTAGGCAGAGCCATGAGTAAAATAGACAAACTAAATAAACGCTTACGACCAATCAAATCGCCAAAATGGGCCATCACCACTCCACCCAGTGGGCGGAAAAAATATCCGGCTGCAAAAATACCATAGGTATTCAGCATCGCCCAAAATGGACTGAGTCCAGTGGGGAAAAACAGTTCCGAAATAATTTTGGCGTAAAACACATAAATGACAAAGTCATAAAACTCGAGTGCGCCACCGAGTGATGACAGTCCGAGGGTACGTTTATCTTGACGAGTCAGGCGTGGCTGAGCTTCCATGCACATATTTTCCAGCAGCAAATAGCATTTGACGAGTTTAGTGATTCAATTTTTTATTGAATAATCAAACTTTGTTGCCTTATTAAAAACTTATAGTTATGAAAATATCATTAATTAAGAACAAAATAATATAGATAAAGTCGTATTAACTAAAAGAATGATTGGTAATAGATAATGGCACACCTTGATGTATAAATGATAAATATCAATAGCATAGGGTGGTGTGATCTGTCATTTTACTTTGTTCTCTATATAAACCATAAAAGATTCAAAGCCATAGCATGCTGTTGTTTTATACTCAGAACCGATAATTATACATATCGCGTGGTTGTTTTTTTTTAAATAACTGATGTTACGCAGTAACATCAGAAGCGTAATTTGATTCAAATGAAAGAATGATAAGCGGTAACGTCATCCGCAAGTGTTTGAGACAGGACTCCTTCTAATCAAAAATGTTTTTGCGATACTTTGAATAATTTGATACTAGTGAACGAGTTTTGTCGGTGAGGTGCATTGCACCGCAAGATGGTTTCCTTGCGAAGCTTTGCTTCTCATTTTGCCGAATGAGAAACAACGTTTCGTAAGAGTACCTCCAGCCGAAGGCTAATCCCTTTATTTAAATCCTAGATGTAAGACTTCGTCGAATAAACTTAAATATCATTTTAAAAATGCGTAATTACTTTTACGTGCGTAACATCAGTTAAATAATATAAGCTTGCTAGACGTAAAAAAGGATAAATACATGAGTCATATTGCTGCTGTTGCACAACGTGGTGAAGCAATTTTGACGCTCACTGCCGCAGAGGTACAAGCGTCTGAAATAGGTTCTGCATGGTTAACTGCACTAAGTGAAACACTTTATGCCACCATGCTTGAACGTCAAGGTGTAGGTATTGCCGCACCGCAAATTTATGTTTCTAAGCGGCTGATTATCGTGGCTTCACGTCCAAATTTACGCTATCCAGATGCGCCTGAAATGGAGGCGATTGTCATGGTGAATCCAGTGATTACATCTCAATCGACAACGACTGTATTGGGTGAAGAAGGCTGCTTAAGTGTGCCGAATGCACGAGGACAAGTCCCGAGAGCTGAACAAATTCACGTGCGATATTTGACCCTTCAAGGTGAAGTCAAAGAGAACACCCTGAATGGCTTTCCCGCACGGATCGTACAACATGAGGTCGATCATCTGAATGGGATCTTATTCACCGAGCGTTTAGAATAAAAACCGTGCTATTCCAAAAATATAAAAGTGACCAATTGAGCTAAAAAAATAGCGGAAAAGTAATTTGAATAGTGGTGCAAGTGAAGTTTAAAGGCTTCAAAGATTGCATGCTTAACTGTGAAAATAGACTTTCTTTTTGAAGCTAAAACCTTGTATAACTAGCGAAATAATAAAATAAAAAAGTAGATTAATGGGGAAAAATTGGGGCAATGCTGTCTGTACGAAATGGGGCGTACAATGGCGTAAATTGAAGCATCTTTTGTTTGAGTCAGACTATCTCATCATCAATTGGTCTGACTACGATAAAGGGCGTTTACTTCTCATCTTTGGCATGCTGAGTCAAGTTAGCGTGTTGAAGTGGTGCATCATGAATTTTTATTATTCGACCAATCGGATTTGGTTTAATCCGAGTGAACTCAAGTTCAGGATCATCGTCGCTTGTATAGTCCTACTCAGTTATGGCGTATTGGCAGTACTCAGTCTTTATTTCAAAAAATATTTAAATTTTAGACTGTTTTTTAGCTATTTTGCGCCCGTCCTGTTTGGGATCGGCATGATCTATGGTGGCTATATGATCGGGATCTATAGTCCTGCCACTATGGCGGGGACGGTCAATCTGCTGATGGTCGGTTTGGTTTTTTATCGTCCTGCGATTATGCTCAGTATCACATTTCCGATCACATTGTTTATTGGCTACATTTGCTATCAAACTTCGATTGACCATCTAGAATATGCACCGATTTTCAGCCCAGCTTTAAAACAGAGTGAGTTTTACGACAATGCCTTTTGGCTGATGAGTATGGCGGAGTTGTATTTACCCATATTGATCGTCAGTGCAGTATTTTTTCAGATTTTGCTTTTACAGTGGCGACACCGTGAACAAAAGATGGAAGTCCTCAGCCGTGTCGATGGGCTGACCAATGTGTTTAACCGACGTTATGTTAGTCATGAACTTGATACACTCAGCAAACAGACACAGCCTGAATTTGCAGTGGTTTTGCTTGATCTCGACCATTTTAAATTGATCAATGACCAATATGGACATGATGCAGGAGATGCCGTTTTACAACGTGTTGCTCAAATTTTAAATGACAATACTCGTGTACAAGATGTGGTTGGACGTTATGGCGGTGAAGAATTTATTTTAATTTTAAAAAATCAGAGTTTAGAGCAGGCGATAGAGGTCGCTGAACGTTGTCGATTGGCCATTTCTGAAGCTGAAACTATGATAGCCAACCGTCAAATGTTGAAGATTAGTGCAAGTTTCGGTGTGGCAACGGCGATTGAGGGGACACCGTCTGCTATGGTCACGCGTATGGCCGATCAAGCGCTGTATATGGCAAAGCAACAAGGTCGTAACCAAGTACGCAGCTTTCGTGAGTTAAAATTGGCAGAAGATTAAATAATTTAAACGATAGTTATGCAGCAATTACAATTTCAGCTCGGATTAGCGCAGCTCGACTTTCAGACCGAGCAACAGAATATTCATTTTGATCATGGCTTAGTCGCTTTGGTGCAAAAATGTGTCCGACATCAGCGTTTCGATGCTTTGGCAATTGAATATTTGATCTATGAAATTGAAGAAATTTTAGAACGATTACAGCTCGATTATCAGACGCAGCGCTATGCTCAGTCGAATGATGCGATGCTGCATCTATTGGCGCAGAGCTTTTTTGAACATGCGACCCACATTGACCGACAAAGCCTAGAACATGGCTTTAATGAAATGATTGAACATACCGAATATTATCAAAATCTATTTGGTGAGCAGGCAATCATTCAACTCAGTTATTTCGTTTTTATTCGAGAAATGATGCACCATTTAAACCTACAGCACATACAAGTTTTAGCTCAGAATGCGTCTTCACCATAAGGACTTATACAGATGCAGCTCAATTTGTTATAAATAAAAAAGCACACAACAAAAAATAGACCTTATGAAAACGCCTGTTCCAGATTATTTACAGCATGTCTTTAATGCCTGCGATGCCAATCAGCACGGAGATTTAGCAGATTATATTCCTGAGTTAGCCCATGCCAATCCGAATAGACTGGCTTTGGCACTGTCTACCGTAGATGGCACGATTTATTCCACAGGTGATGACGAAGTCGAGTTCACCATACAGTCGATGTCTAAACCCTTTGCTTATGCCTTAGCGATTCGTCATCTTGGCTTGGATAGCGTTTTACAAAAGGTCGGTGTCGAGCCATCGGGAGAGGCGTTTAATCAAATTGCGCTCGATCCACAAAGCAATACCCCGAAAAACCCGATGATCAATTCGGGGGCAATCACCACACATTCACTTTTACCACATGACAAGCACAGTACCCGAGCTGACAAACTCCGTGAATTTTTAAGTGAACTGGCAGGGCGTGAGCTGAGTTTTGATGACGCGGTTTACCAGTCTGAAGTGAAGACAGCTTTTCGAAATTTGTCGATCGGTTACATGCTGCGCACAGTCGGTGTGCTTGAAGAAGACCCTGAAGATGTGGTGAATGGCTATATTCGTCAGTGTGCAATATTAGTGACGGTTAAAGATTTGGCAAAAATGGCCAGTGTGCTTGCCAATGGTGGCGTGCAAGCAGCCACAGGAAAACGATTACTGTCACGTTCGGTGGTGCGCCAAGTGTTGAGTGTGATGATGACTTGCGGCATGTATGATGCTGCGGGAGATTGGCTGACAACGGTTGGTATTCCTGCCAAAAGCGGTGTGGCTGGTGGCATCATGGGGGCTTTGCCAGGGCAGGTTGGGCTGGCAGTCTTTAGTCCGAAACTCGATACACATGGGAATAGTGTTCGAGGCGTCGAAATATTTGAACGACTGTCTAAGGACATGGGACTGCATGTCATGGAGGGAACGCCTTCGGCGCAAACGATCGTCCAAAGTCGCTATACCTGCGGTATTGATCATTCGGTGGTGGTGTATGAACTGCGCGGCGTTTTGCAATTCACTGAGTCTGAAATGTTGCTGCGGATCTTAGAGGATGAACCTGTTGCGAATAACCATATCGTTTTAGATCTGACCAATATTTCTTTGATACACGATGTTGGTGTCCGAATGCTCTTTGAAGGTGTAGATCGTTTAATTGCGGATGGTCATCGCGTGGTGGTGATCGACTCAGAGCATCTCTTGGAACAAAGTCGAAGTCATGCAGGGCATGAGGTGGTTGTTCGGGAAGAGTTGAGTCAATATTTACAACGGTTTGAGCGTTAATGGACCAAAATCCATTGTTGAGTCATATAAGGTGCTCATAAGTTTAGTGCTTAGATCGGCTATAATTTTCTTTTTGCGTTAAATTTGCTTATGTCTTTTGAGTTAAAAGTCAGTTTACTCCCGAATGTTGAAGCTTTATCCTCGCAGTATAAAAAGCTGAATAAACTGATTGAGCAAATTGAACAGCAAAAACAAGACTTAGCGCTTTGGCAAAATGCCAAAAGTGAGTTTCAGAGTTATATTCAGTTAAAACTTGTACCGATCTATCGTGATTTGCATGCGGTGTACTACCGTCAACTAACTCAGCTTTGGCAACATCTACAGCAAGAAGACTTCGCCAAAGCAGATTTAGCACAGTTCGATGCCAAACTAACCAAATTGGCAAAGCAGCTGAAAAAATCCAACTATTTAAATACAGCAGAACTTGAAAAAGTCGCAGAGGTAGATGCCTTTTATCAGCAGCACCATGCACATAATCAAAAGCCAAATAAAAAGGGCAAGTCAGCACAAGCAGAACAGCTAAACACAAATAGTCATGTTGATATAGAACTGGACGCTGCAGAACAACATGAGTCTTATGAAGCGTGGGACAGCGAACAATATCAACGTGAGAAAGAAGAGCATCAGCGCAGACGCTTAGCGCAAAAGCGCGAGCAAGCTGAAAAGTTAGTGAACCAATCACTGAAAACCGTGTATTTAAAAATCACTGCCATGATTCACCCAGACCGTGAACCTGATGAAGCTAAAAAAGCGGAAAAAACCGAGTTGCTGCAAGTGGTGAACCAAGCCCATGAAGCACAGGATTTATTTTATTTATTAAAGCTGCAATTACAGCTTGAAACCAATAAAGGCAAAAGCCCTAAAGCTTTAACAGATGAACATTTAAAGTTTTATAAAATGGCTTTAGAGGCACAAAGCCAACGCCTCGCCAATCAAATAGATGACATCACGGATAGTTTCCACTGGAGTGAAAAACCGAAGCCGAAAAATATGCAGGTGAAAGATGTGTATAAGGTGATTGATGGTGATGTTTCAGTGTTAAAAGAACAAGTGAAGTGGGAAAAAGAACGGCTGAAATATATGGAGAAGGTGAAGGGGTTGGAGGTGTTATTGGAGAATGGGGTTTTGTGATTGGTCCATAAAGAAAAAATCTAATTAAAATAGATTATATAAAGAAGCTCAAAATTTTGAGCCTCTTTATATAAATAAGAAAATAATTTAAGAGAGAAGAGCCTTTTAATTACTAAAAGAGAGCAGATTTTCAATAAAAGAACTATCTAAGTCTTTAAATAATGGAACTATCTCAAATAAAGGAAGTGATGTAAAACCATTAAGATGAATATTTTCATAAAGTGAAGCCTTTGTTTTACCTTGATATAATATAAAGTTTCCAAGAATGTTTTGATTTGTTAGGGTTTTTTTATCAAAATTTAAATATTTAATATTATCAAAATATTTAAATTTAATTGATTTTAGAACCTGGTTCCTTTGCAGAGAGTCTAAACTTCTAAATTTAGCATCAAATATATAATATGTGCTATTTAAGCTAATCGTATCCTTAATTAATATTACAAAATCTGGATTATAGTAATCATATTTTTTTGCATGACTATGATCGTAATTGGTGCTGACTAAGTCAGAGTGATCCAAGATACTATTACCAATGTAGCGAATAATTTTTTCATAATGTATATGAACCACCTTATTATCTCTTTGTAGTATAATTTCTTTAGGTAATTCCTGTTCTGTAATTACATTAAAGAGATTGAAGCCAATTTTACTAAAAGAATCAATAAGTTTGTATAAACAAAAAAATTCATATATTTTTGACATTGAACGAATTTTAATTTTTGCATAAATATCATTTAGTCCAAATGAACCACACTCATAAATATGTCTTAATTTGCTAAAAAATTCTTTATAAAAAGCATTAGCCATAGTGATTTTGGTTAATTTTGGATAAATAGGTCCTTTATAGGTTATATTTAAATTTTTTTGAAGAAAGTAAATGTAATATTCTATCTCTTTTAATAAAAATTGAACTCTTTTTAAAATTCCCGAAGATGTAACTTTAAGAATTACCTTAGAAATATCCTTTCTATAAGCGTCATTTTTTTTGAAGCTAGAATATTCTTTATCTGAATTAGAAACTTCATTAATATTAATTCCGTTTAAAATTTCTAAAATTTTATTTAAATTAATTTTTGTATAAATTAAGCCAGATAATAGAATTTGGTTTTCTAAGAAATCATATGTATCATTTAAAGTGGTAGATGGAAGTCCGGGAGTGGAATAATAATTTCTATCAATTAAAACATCTGATGATGTATTAAGTTGACAAAAATAACTAATCATGCGAAAAAGTTTTTTTAGTTAACAGATGTTCACACATGCCTCGAATTGTTTCTGTACCACTTAGTTTAGAACAGCGAGAACGACTCATTTTTCTGGCCAA
>NZ_VOZH01000050.1:0-16689 GCF_013419875.1 Acinetobacter sp. YH12049
TTGGAATAAGAGAATGGGAGTGCATGAGCTGTGGTACAGCTCATGATCGAGATATAAACTCAGCTCTAAACATTCTTGCGCTTGGGCATAAGCGTCTAGCTGTAGGAATCACCCTCTTTTAAGGGGGGGAGGATGTCAACTGCCCATGCTTGTTGTTTGGGTTGGTCATAAATCCCGGTTAATGGTGGATGTGCGCCTGCAAAAATAGGCAGATCCCATTCTTTTAAATCGACAATTTCAGTTTCTACGGTACTGTAGTCATAGCTTTCGATTTCTGAAAGTAGCCAGTTTGCAATCTTAATTGCCGTACGGCCTTCGCGGACACTGCCGACAATAATATGAAGTTTCATCGTATTTCCCGTCTTGTTTTAAAGTCTTGCATTAAATTAATATGAATTCGATCTGTTGCATATACAGAAAATGTATCGAGTCGATTGATAGTTATAAAAATAGTGATAAAAAAAGCTCCCGAAGGAGCTTTTTATTTGCTGAAACTTAGATCAGTTTCACGCCTTGTTGACCGGCAGGGGTCACTTTGAAAATTTCAACTTCAAAGGTGATATTTTTACCAGCTAGAGGGTGGTTGAAATCCACTTCGGTAATGTCTTCACCTACAGTTTTGATTACTCCATACAGACTTTGTTTGGCTTTATCTTCAAACTCAATCATATGGCCTTCAACAGGACGCTGCTCAAATTTGACGGTATCAAATTTTTGTACGTTTTCTGGGTTCCATGGACCAAAAGCATCTTCAGGAGGAAGGCTTACGGTACGGCGGTCACCTGCACGTAAACCGAATAAAGCTTTCTCAAAACCCGGTAATAAGCTGCCATCACCCATGACAAGGCTGACAGGTTCAGCACGGCTACGGGTATTGTCAATTTCTACGCCATTTTCAATAGCAACAGAAAAGTGAAGCTCTACTTTAGAGCCTTCTTCAATACGAGTTTCCTCGTTAGGATTGATAAAATCAGTCATTTTGCGCTTCCGCACGTTGAATTCGGTGTTTTTCTAAGAAAAACGTATCGATAAGAAGCAGAATCGTGCCTAAAGTAATGGCACTGTCTGCAATATTAAATGCAGGAAAGTGGCTGTTGTTGTAATACACGTGAATGAAATCCACCACATAGCCTAAAGATACGCGGTCAATTAAGTTACCGATTGCGCCGCCTAAAATCAGGGCAATGGCAATCGGAAGGACTTTCACGTTTTTTGGCATACGCATGAGCCAAAATACAAAAATGACAGACACAAGTCCTGCGAGTGAAGTAAAGAAATAACGTTGCCATCCACCGGCATCGGACAAGAAACTAAAGGCAGCGCCATAGTTATGTAGTAATGTCCAATTTAAAAAGGGCATGACAGGTACAGGATCTGCGTAGTTCAGATGTGTACTTGCAATCCATTTGGTCCATTGATCCAAAATAATGGCAACAATGGATAAGCCCACCCACACTAAATTGTGTGGGTAGAATTGAAAGAAGCCCTTTTTTTCTTGTGGATTAGGCATATTTTCTCTCTTCGCCTTGACCTGTAGGAAGGTTAATAATACAACGAGAACAAAGACCTGGATGTTCGTGATGTGTATTCACATCTGGCAGTACATGCCAGCAGCGTGCACATTTTTCACCGTCAGCAGCAGAGACTTTGACATTTAAACCGTCAAGGTCAGAGGCTTCGCCTTGTGCTGCGTCAAATTCATTAACAATCACTTGAGAGGTGATGAGGACAAAACGCAGTTCTTCACCGAATTTGTCTAAAACAGCTTTCAGTTCAGCATTGGCCCAAAGTTCAACTTTGGCAGACAAGTTTGAACCCACAGTTTTTGCAGTACGTGCAGCTTCAATAAACTTGTTTACTGCAGATTTGACGGTGATCAAGGTTTGCCATTCAGCTTCAGTCACCAGATTCGCTGTAGAGGCTACAGGAATGTCATACCACTCCGCAGTAAATACATATTTCTCAGATTGCTCTGGAATCAACGGCCAAGCTTCTTGTGCGGTAAAGCTCAAGATAGGAGACATCCAACGGACAAAGGCTTGAACCAAGTGATACAACGCCGTTTGTGCAGAATGACGCGCTGCTGAGTCTGCTTTGGTGGTGTACTGACGGTCTTTGATGATGTCGAGGTAGAAACCACCCAAGTCATTAATACAGAAGTTGGTCAATGCGCTAGTCACGATATGGAAGTTCATATCTTCATAAGCTTGTTGAATAGTTTTTTGTACTTCCGCAGCACGTTGCAAGATGTATTGATCCAGTGCGATCAATTGATCGACAGGCAAAGCATCAGTCGATGGTTTGAAGCCATTCAAGTTAGCCAACAAGAAACGCAACGTATTACGGATACGGCGGTAACCATCTGATGCACGGCTGAAGATTTCTTTACCTGCAGTCATTTCATAACGGTAGTCTGCAGACGCAATCCAGAAACGTAGGCCATCTGCACCCATGTCTTTAATGATGTCTTGCGGAGTGATCACGTTACCGATCGACTTCGACATTTTGCGGCCTTTTTCGTCCACAACGAAGCCGTGAGTCAATAAGCCTTTGTACGGTGCGCGGTTATTAATCGCCATAGACGTCAACAATGAAGACTGGAACCAGCCACGATGTTGGTCAGAACCTTCAAGGTACAAGTCAGAAGGGTCTTGCAATTCTTCACGTTCACGAAGTACTGCAAAGTGTGTTGTTCCAGAGTCAAACCAAACGTCTAGAGTGTCACGAACCGCATTGTACTGCTCTGCATCTGCACCGATAAACTCAGATGCATCACGGTTATACCAACCGTCAATACCTTCTTGTTCAATCAGCTTCGCGACTTCTTCGATTAGCTCAGGGGTACGCGGGTGAAGTTCGTTGGTATCTTTATGCACGAAGAATGGAATTGGCACGCCCCATGTACGTTGACGTGAGATACACCAATCTGGACGACCTTCAATCATCGATTGGATACGGTTTTTACCCCAATCCGGTACGAAGCTGATGTCATTTTCAATCGCGTTCAATGCACCTTGGCGTAAACCTTTTGCATCCATGCTGATGAACCATTGCGGTGTTGCACGGAAGATAATCGGTGTTTTATGGCGCCAGCAATGTGGGTAGCTATGTTTGATCACCACATGTGCCCAAAGTTTGCCTGCTTCGGTTAAAGCAGCAATGATTTTTGGATTGGCTTTGTAGATGTGTTCGCCTGCAAAAATTGGCGCAGTCGGTAAATATACACCGTTGCCGCCAACTGGATTGTCGACTTTCAGGTTGTACTGTAAGCCAACTTTATAGTCGTCCACACCATGGCCTGGCGCGGTATGTACAGCACCTGTACCACTGCCGTCTGTGACATGCTCACCTAAAATCACTGGTACTTGGCGTTCAGCAATTAACGGATGTTGTAGTACTAGATTTTCAAGTTTTGCACCAGCAAACTCAGCGATTACTTCAACTGCGTTAAAACCATAACGTTGAGTTGCAGATTCAACCAATGATTTTGCAAGGATGAAGTTTTGCGCTGCTTTGTCTTCGCCAGTTGCTTTCACCAATTGGTATTCAAGTTCAGCGTGTAGAGCAACCGCTTGGTTGGCAGGCATAGTCCAAGGTGTGGTTGTCCAGATTACGATATCTGTAGAATCGCTAACTGTAACACCTAGGCGTGCAGATAAATCAGCTAAATCAACAACGCTAAAACCAACGTCAATCGCATCTGATTTTTTGTCTTCGTATTCCACTTCAGCTTCAGCTAAGGCAGAACCACAGTCCAAACACCAGTTCACAGGTTTAAGACCCGGCTCAATATGGCCTGCTTTGGCAATTTCACCGAGCGAACGAACGATGTCGGCTTCTTGTTTGAAGTTCATGGTGAGGTAAGGGTTGTCCCAATCACCAAACACACCCATACGCACGAAGTCTTTTTTCTGTAATTCAACTTGGGTGTAGGCATATTCACGGCAGGCTTTACGGAAAGTTGAGGCATCTACTTTCACGCCGACTTTACCGACTTTTTCTTCAACTTTCAGTTCGATTGGAAGACCGTGACAGTCCCAACCTGGTACATACGGTGCGTCAAAACCGTCCATTACACGGCTTTTGATGATGATGTCTTTCAGGACTTTATTCACCGCATGGCCTAAGTGAATTTGGCCATTTGCGTATGGAGGGCCGTCATGAAGCACATATTTTTTCTTGCCAATACGCGATGCACGAATCTGCTGATAAATGTTGTCGGCATACCACTCTTCTAACCATTTCGCTTCACGTACTGCGAGATTTGCTTTCATCGCAAATTCAGTACCTGGGAGGTTTAGCGTGGCTTTATAATCCACTGCATTTTCAGGAGTTTGCTTATCGCTCATGCAAGTTGTCTTCCAAATTTATCAGCCCGTTGACTGACGCGTTTTACAATAAATAATCGGGGTTTAAAAGGGGAAATGAGGGTGCTGACCTCGAAACTCAAGGAGCTTTTCGACGTCGTCATCAATTCCGGCTTTCAGTGCTTCAAGCGAAGGGTAGTCCTTTTCGCCATGTAAAAAGTTCAAGAACGTCACCCGCATTAACAGGCCATACAGATTAGCAGAAACATCAGGAAAATGTACTTCTAATCGCCATTCAGGATGTTCCTGTTTAATTGTGGGACGCGTACCAACATGCCCTGCACCAAACAGGGCAGAGGGTGCATAACCTGCAACCCCTAATTTGTCAGCATTTTCGTTTTTTACTTTATCTGTTAAAGATTCGGTTTCACAAATGACATCGACTGCATAAATGCCATTTAAACAAGGTTTATGACGGTTTAAACGCACATTAATGGTAGGAAAATTAATGGTGCGACCGATTTGATCGCCATACTGCACACGACCGGTGATGCTATAAGGACGACCTAAAAGTTTTGCGGCATGGGCAAGGTCGCCTGCTTGTAATGTCTGACGAACCAGTGTCGAACTGACACGTTCGCCATCAACTTCGACATTTTGCAGGGCTGTGACTTGGAAGCCGTATTGGCGTAAAAATTCGCTATTGCCTTGGCGGTTTTTGCCAAAGTGATGATCTTCGCCCAAAACTAAACTTTGTGTATTGAGTTTATTTTTTAAAATATCGGCAAATTCTTCGGCGCTGAGATTACGAAAGGCATTGTCAAATTTCGCCACCACAATATAGTCGACGCCTAGTTCAGTTAAATATTCGACTTTTTCACGTAGTGAACTGATTCGAGGCGGTGCATCATAAGCTTTAAAGAATTCAAGCGGTTGTGGCTCAAAAATCATCACAGCTGTTTTTAAGTTTTGTTGCTGTGCTATGTCTTTGAGCTGGCTGACCATCGCTTGATGACCCAAATGTACACCATCAAAATTGCCAATGGTCACGGCAGTTTTGGGGAGTTCTAAGTGGGGCGCTAAAGCATTCAGACGGAGCAGCTTCATGGGCGAATCAATTGTTGAAAATGTTTGAGGGCTATATATTGCCATAATCTTCTGCGTTCGTCTTGTTGTTGTGTTTTTACTCAAGTTTTTTTATGCAGAGATGAATTTACTATCAATAAAATAAATTATAAAAATAAATATTAATCAATTTTTCTTGTTTAATGGTGTGCTTAAACTATAGACATTCCATTTTGATGAGCATCATGCGATGAAAATGCCATTTTATCAACTCCAGCATAAACAAGACTTGATTCGTCATTTCACCCCAAACTGGTTTACGGTGGTGATGGGCACAGGTGTGGTGGCCCTCATTTTACCATCTATAGCGGTGGCGCCGCAGTGGATGTGGTCCTTCGGAGCAGCGCTGTGGCAGATCAGCATCGTGTTGTTCATATTGTTTAGTGGGATGTATCTCAGCCGATGGATATTGTACCCACAAGCAGATTTTCCAGCATCCAGTGATGAGTTTATTTCTTGGGGCGATCCCCATGGCACTGGCAACCCTGATCAATGGCGCATTGAAATTTGGCACCACGCTATACACAGAGTTTTTGGGCATGAGCATCATCACATGGGCTGAATATTTATGGTATGTCGATGTGTTGATGTCAATAGCGATTGCATGGTGTGTTCCATTTCTGATGTTTAGTCGTCAGCAACATGCGCTGCAAGGCATGACCGCAGTATGGTTATTGCCGATAGTGGCTTGCGAGGTGGTTGCCAGTTCAGGCGGTTTATTGTTGGCGCATTTACCTGCACAGGCCCATTCTGTCCATATTTTGCTGGGGAGTTATCTGCTTTGGGGGATCTCAGTATTTCCTGCATTTGCCATCTTAAGCATCTTGTTGCTGCGTCTGGCTTTACATCAATTGCCAAGTAAGGAAATGGCGATCAGCAGTTGGTTGGCCTTAGGACCGATTGGGACAGGGGCTTTAGCGCTGTTACTTTTGGGCGAGCAAGCCCCACGTATTTTGACAGCAGTAGACTTGGCAGATTTAGGACAGGTGTTGCTTCAAGGCGGCGTGTTCGCAGCCCTTGTTCTGCTCGGATTTGGTGTATGGTGGTTTGGAATCGATATACTCATCACGCTAAAACATTTACGAGATTTACCCTTTAATCTCGGGTGGTGGGCGATGACATTTCCATTCGGCGTTTTTAGTTTGGCGGTCATCCATTTGGCGGAACATACGCAATTAAATGCTATCCAACAGTGCGGCACCTTTTTTGCAGTTTTGCTCTGTACGCTTTGGTTATTGGTGATGCTGAAAACTATACAAGGGTTTTATCGTGGCAGCTTATTTTTTTCTCCGTGTTTAAAAGCGTATTGTGATGCTCAGAGCACATCTTAAATTATGTCGGGTGAATGTAAATCCGTTGAAGAAAAATATAGCGCGTTGGCTTTGACGGATTTCAGCAAACAAATATAGAGCTTCTGCAAGCGTGTGATGCAGTTACGTTATTTTGCTATCCAAGCAAAACATTCATGTATAAAATTTGCGCGTATTTTTAAGAGATCAACAGGTTTCGAGATATAAACTTGCTTGTAGTGTAGGTGCTAGAGTAAGGATTATGGATTAAAACAAAAAAGATAAAAATAAGGATCGAATTATGTGTAATCAAACCCGTTTTTGGGATGATGCCAAAGGATTATTAGAAGAATGGTACGTCGCTTGTACCTCTAAAGAACTCAAAAAAGATCAGCCTTTTTCAGCCACCCTGTATGGTAAAAAATTTGTTCTGTTCCGACAAAAAGATGGAACAGCCGCTGCATTGCTCGATCAATGTGTGCATCGTGGTGTGCCTTTGTCTAAGGGTAAAATGACCGATGGCTGCGTGACATGTCCATATCATGGTTGGTCGTATCAGGGCGATGGGCATGTGGCGCATATTCCTAGTGTCAATGGACAATTTTTTCCAGAAAAACCGCATCCCTTTAAACAGCGTAGTTTTGATGTATGTGAGCAAGATGGGGTGGTATGGATTTATCTCGGTGAAAAGCCCAAACAGGAACGCCCGGAAATATTTAAATTACCGTTTTATGATCAAGCCGGCTGGGTCAGCTATTACATGGTCGGCAGTTATGATGGCGAGATGGGCGCTGTTGCACAGAATATAATGGATGTAACCCATACCATATTTGTCCATGAAGGCTGGTTTCGTTCAGAGTCGGGAAAAGCCGTGGATGCCACCATAGATGTCGGGCCGCGCAAAGTAGTCGTTGACTATCATGACCATGATGCAGATGTCGGCATGATGCCATGGCTGACCAATCCGCATGGTGCTGAACAGGTCCACCGCGACAGTTTTATCGCGCCGAATATTACCTTGGTGGAATACCATTGGGGAGAGCCATCGGGCATGGTGTTTAATAGTCTGATTAGCCCTGTGGGGCCGTATGAGTCACGGGTTTATACCTGTGTCAGTTATAAATTTCCGATTCCAAAATTGTTGTCTAAGGCATTGATGCCGGCTGTGAATGCCTATACTTGGGTGGTCAACAAACAAGACATTAAAATTTTGTCAGCGCGAAGAGCTGGCATCGAGCATATGCCGATGACCCATTCGCATAGTGTACGAGGGGATATGGCACATATTGCCTTAGAGAAGATTTTAGATGCCTTACGTCATGACCAACAATTGGTACCATCTTTTATTGGCAAGCGGCCGATGCAATTTCAAATTTGATAGCATTCAAATCTGCGTGAGGAATTTATTTTCTGAGCAATGTGATTTTTGAAGATGATTTTTTCTGCGCACGTGCAAATGTATGCTATATGAAGGCATCAATTTGAGGAGACCGCTATGCGTCAGCAAATCGCTTTAATTATGGCACTGCCGAGTGAATCTAAAGGCTTGTTTGAAGCCGCAGGCATTGAAGTACATTACAGTGGTATTGGTAAAGTCAATGCCGCATTTAAAGCCTTTGATGTGATTCAAAAAACCGGATGTCATACTTTGCTGAATTTGGGCACTGCGGGAAGTTCACATTTTGATGCACATGCTTTGGTTGAAGTAGCTCAATTTGTACAACGGGATATGGATGTATCGCCTTTGGGTTTTGATGTGGGGGTGACGCCGATGGATACCGATCATCCTGCTGAAATTCAGCCAGAGAGCATGTTTAGCCATTTGCCTAAAGGAATTTGTGGTACAGGCGACAGCTTTGAAACTGGGCTGCCGAAAGTACCGTGTAATCTTGTCGATATGGAAGGCTACGCAATCGCTAAAGTATGTAAAAAACTGGGTGTTCGCTTTGTATCGGTAAAATATATTACCGATGGTGCGAATGACACAGCGCATCTGGATTGGGAAGAAAATTTATTATTCGGCGCAAAGAAATTATTGAAATTATATCAAACAGTCAAATAAGGCATTTAGCTAATTTCGGTCGGCGACCATAGAATGCTATGGTCGTATGCCAATTCGACCCAATTCAATTTACTTTTCTGGGCGTGGAATTACACCGTAAAGCATCATATGAACGGTATGTTGAATAATCCGTTGTTGCATACTGCGATTACGTAAGGTTTTTCCAGTGACCATTTCCATTTGGGTTGCAAAGTCAGCATAGTTTTGCGTAATTGCCCAAATGTTCAGAATTAAAAGTTCTGGATCAATATCTTTTGAAATTTTACCTTGCTCTTGCCAGTTGCTAATGACTTTGGCTTTGCGTTTCACTAATTTTTTTAGTGGGCCTTTTAAAATTTCAAGAATGTGTGGTGCGCCCTGAATGACTTCAAGTGCGAACAAACGTGAGGCTTTCGGTTGCGTACGAGATACTTCAATTTTCTGCAATAGATAATTGGTGATCGCTTCTTCAGGCTCAAGGTCTGCTTCCAACATTTGTAGCGGAGCAAGCCACTTTTGTAGAACCGTTGTCAGAACTTCAACATAAAGCGCTTCTTTATTTTCATAGTAATAGAAAATATTCGATTTATGCATTTCTGCAATCTGTGCGATCTCATCCAAGCTGGCGCCATTGAAGCCATACAGGGAAAAGACATCCAGTGCTGCATTAAGCAACTGGTGGCGTTTCTGGGTACTCTTTTTTTGTTCCATTAGCTCTTTTAAGAAAATGAAAAGGGAATATTGAATTGTACGGCAAATCAACAGATTTGTGCACAATCATCGTTTCTAATTTTATGAATTTTGGCAGTTTATTCTATTCAACGGTCAAATAAATACGACGAATGCCATAATATTTCAAATAATCATTTTAGGGTGAAATTTAAATAAATCATTATTTTTAGTCATGGATTTATATGATTTGTCGTAATTTTTGTGATGTATTTGTCAACAGGCGATAAATCTCCCCTAAATGCTAAACGTGGTTATGTTGCGATATTGCTCTAGAACAGGACAGGAAGTCACACAGTTTAAGTGATGATTTCCTGCACAAGTACAGCTTAAGTGGCCAACACTGCTTGTAAGACCTGTTGTTCAAGTTCAGTAAATTCAATGCCTTTTTTTCGTGGACGGGCCAAATCGACACGAAATTCTTTGGCAATATGGCCTTTATCGAGCAAGATTATACGGTCTGCCAACTGCACGGCTTCACTTACATCATGTGTGACCAAAATTGCGGTAAAACCTTGTTCAGTCCAGAGTTTTTCAATCAAATTCTGCATATCTAAACGTGTTAAGGCATCGAGCGCACCCAGTGGTTCATCTAGCAGCAAAATGCGTGGTTTATGTGACAAAGCACGTGCCAGTGCAGTACGTTGACGTTGCCCCCCTGACAGCTGTGTTGGCCAAAGCCCCGCTTTGTCTTTTAAACCGACTTTTTCGAGGAGTGCTGTAGCATTGGCGTGTTGGTCTTTGCTTAAACCAAGTTGTACATTTTTCTCAATGCTACGCCAAGGCAGGAGGCGAGGGTCTTGGAACATCACACGAATATCATCACTGGTGATGCCTTCACGAATATGACGTGCAGACTTAAATTTAATTTCGCCATAACTCGGTTTTTCTAAGTCGGCGATGAGGCGAAGCAGGGTACTTTTACCACAGCCACTACGACCGACAATCGCCAAGAATTCACCGGGTTGAATATGCAGGTCAAGGTCCTCAAGGACTTTAACATCGCCATAAAATTTGTGTAGTTGTTCAATCAGGATCTCTGCGCCCAACACCGCATGGGGGTTGATATCCTCGACTGAAGAACGCTGAGGTTGGGTTGAGTCGTCTGCATGACGGCTTATGCTTAAATCGGTCATCACATGCTCCTTATTTTTGGTAACCCGAGTGCCAACGGAGTAAATATTTTTCTAAGGCAACAGCCAGTACATCGGCTAATTTACCGAGTAGGGCATACAATAAAATCCCGACCAAGACGATATCGGTTTGTAGAAATTCGCGTGCATTCATGGTCATATAACCGATGCCGGCTTGTGCAGAAATGGTTTCTGCCACAATCAACAAAACCCAAACGAGCCCGAGTGAAAAACGCAGACCAACCAAAATAGACGGCATCGCCCCCGGTAGAATGATTTCTTTATACAGTTGCCAGCCACTCAAACCGTAGCTTTTGCCCATTTCAATCAGTTGAGGGTCTACAGAACGAATACCATGATAGGTATTGATATAAATGGGAAAGAATACGCCAATAGCGACTAAAAAAAGTTTGGCCGATTCATCGATCCCAAACCATAAAATCACCAAGGGAATCAGGGCAAGAGCAGGAATGTTACGGATCATTTGCAGCGTGGTATCGAGTAGCGTCGATGCTGTTTTGGATGAACCATTCAGCAGACCTAAAAAAAGACCTAAACCACCGCCGACTAGAAGTCCAACCAAAGCACGACCTGCACTGATTTGAACATGCTTCCACAGTTCACCACTGATCAGTAAGTTCCAAAAGGCCACCACCACCGCACTTGGCGCAGGCAAAATACGACTTTCTAACAGCCCTGTAACAGAGGCAATTTGCCAAACAATAATTAATGCAATAGGAAACAACCAAGGCAGCAAACGCTGCCCGAGTTGTGTTCCACGTGAAACCTTCGGTGCTTTGAAGGTTTCAACAGAAACAGTTTTGGACATTAGGCCGGCTCCTGAATCTTTTCAGCTTTTTTATTTTCATCTGGTGTGTAATTGTTCGCGACAATCTCACCAAATGGGCCGGTTAAGTTAGGTTGAACCAATTTCTGACGTGTTTCCAATGGCAGTAATGGGAACACTAATTCTGCAAAACGGATAGACTCTTCAAGGTGTGGGTAACCAGAGAAAATAAAGGTGCTAATCCCGAGATCGGCATATTCTTGGATACGTGCGGCGACAGTTTCAGGATCACCAACGAGTGCCGTACCTGCACCACCACGAACCAGACCAACACCGGCCCATAAGTTTGGCGATACTTCTAATTTGCTACGGTCGCCATTGTGCAGTTCAGCCATACGGCGTTGACCAACAGAGTCCATGGTTTTGAACTTGGCTTGCGCGGCTGCAATGGTGGCATCGTCGACATATTGGATCAGCTCTTCTGCTGCTTTCCATGCCTCTTCATTGGTTTCGCGCACAATGACATGTAAACGAATGCCATAATTCAGTTCACGTCCTTTGGCTTTGGCTTTGGCTTTTTCACGCACCACTGCAATTTTTTCTTTTACCGCAGCAGGTGGCTCACCCCAAGTCAAATAGGTGTCAACTTGATCTGTTGCCAGTTCAACAGCAGCCTCTGAAGAACCGCCAAACCATAATGGTGGGTACGGTTTTTGTAGCGGCGGATAGAGTAATTTGGCGTCGTCCACACTCAGACGTTCACCATGGAAGGTATAGCTTTCACCGGTATGTGAGCGGGTTAAAATTTCACGCCAAATGGTGGTGTATTCCGCGGCAGTTTGGTAACGCGTTGCGTGATCTTCATAGACACCATCACCCTTGAGTTCCTGCTCATCACCGCCTGTAACTAAGTTCAGTAAGATACGGCCGCCAGATAAACGGTCAAAAGTTGCAGCCATACGTGCAGTTAGTGCAGGCGTTGTCACCCCCGGACGTAGCGCCACTAGAAATTTTAAATTTTTAGTGGCATCAATCAAGCTTGCAGCTGTAAGCCATGGATCTTCACATGAACGACCTGTTGGAATCAGAACGCCTTCATAGCCAAGATTATCCACCGCTACTGCAATTTGCTTCATGTAGGCATGATCGACTTGGCGTGCACCTTTACTTGTTCCTAAGTAGCGACTGTCACCGTGGGTAGGGATAAACCAGAAAATTTTCATGTTCAGTTCCTTGTATTTTTGATGGCTCGGGTATCAATGTGATGAAGGTGTCCAAACTTGCTTTTGGACTTGAATGTTGTTTGGAATCAGTTGGACTTGTTTAAATAAGTCCGCAATATTTTGCTGTGCTTGTATGACCTCGGGTGTCAGCGAGCGCACAGGAGATGGTTTAGATCGGCGTGAAAAGGCTTGCGCAGCAATATTCTTTTGCAGCCCTGTGCTGGTTTGATAAATCTCTAAAGCCACATTTTGGTTCTTCACAATCCACTGATCGGAAGCGTCTAAGGCCTTTAAAAATTTAGCTGGGGCATCAGGGTGCGCTTGAACGACTTTTGGATTTGCCACATAAAATGAATAGGTCTTTGGAAAATCACCAGATTGAATCAGCACTTTAGCCTGAGCATCCAACTCCGCTGCAGATAAAAACGGATCCCAAATGGCCCATGCATCAATTGATTTTTTATCAAATGCGGCACGTGCATCTGCTGGTGGAATCCAAATCGGTTGAATGTCATTCCAAGTCAAACCGGCTTTTTCTAAAGTTTTGGCTAATAACTCATGCGCACTCGAGCCTTTTTGTACAGCAACGCGTTTGCCACGTAATTCTTGAATGGTTTTGATTGAGCTATCCGCTGGAATCACGACAGCAAGCGACTGTTCAGGCACCACTTCATAGCCAATATAATTCAGGTCTTTATTGGCAGCTTGGGCAAAAATAGGCGGGGTGTTGCCGACATAGCCATAATCCACCGCACCGACCGTAAGGGCTTCTAACATTTGTGGGCCAGCAGGGAACTCCTTCCACTCAATGTGAGCACCGGGAAATTGTTGTTCAAAGAGCTTTTGTTCACGGGCAACCAACAAATTTAAGGCTGATTTTTGAAAACCAATAACCAAGGTTTTTACGGCTGTTTCAGTTGGTTTTTCACGATCCTGCTGTGCTGTTTCTTGTTTTTGGCACGCACTGAGTCCAAGGCCCAAAGTGGCTAAAGTCAGTATGGAAAATGTTCTTAGAATACGCATGGCATCGCCCTTATGCTGTAGTCGACTTATTTGATAATGGCCGACTCAATATTTAATTTATTTGGAATTAATTTTTCGTTATAAAACGCATCAGCGACTTGCTGCTGCTCTTGCGCCACTTGTGCAGTAATCGGCGTCACTTGATTGCCTAAGCGAGAAATTGATGTTTTAAGTACATCTAGACCTAAGCCGGTTTTGCCTTCGAGTAACTTGGCCGCTTCATCTTGATTTTTTGAGACCCATTGCGTGGTCAAATTCAACTCATTCACCACAGCTTGCAGGACTTTTGGATTTTCCTGAGCAAATTTGCGATCGGCCAAATAGAACTGGTAGTTCTTCACCAAGTTTTCGCCATTGGCAATGGTGCGAGCATTAAGTTGATGCTCAGCGGCAGAAAGGAACGGGTCCCAAATTACCCATGCATCGACTGCACCTTTTTCAAAGGCAGCTCGTGCATCGGCAGGCGGTAAATACACGACATTGATGTCGCTAAATTTAAGCTGATTGGCTTCCAACAACTTGAGCAACAGGTAATGCACGTTTGAGCCTTTGTTTAAGGCCACACGTTTACCTTTTAAATCCTGAATACTGTGAATAGCCGAATCTTTTTGCACAATTAATGCTTCAGCTTTTGGAACAGCAGGTTGGTTGGCAATGTAAACCAAGTCGGTTTGAGCGGCTTGTGCAAAGATAGGTGGTGCTTCACCGACTTCACCAAATGACACGCTGCCTACATTGAGCCCTTCAAGCAGCTGTGGACCAGCAGGAAATTCGACCCATTTGATATTTACACCTTGGCTTTTTAAGGCTGTTTCTAAGGTTCCGCGTTCTTTTAAAATTGGCAATAAGCCATATTTTTGGAAGCCAATATTTAAGGTGACATTTTCATCAGCCTCTTTTTTGCCACAGCCCGACATCATCATGGCACCCACAACCGCTGTAGACAGTACAAGTGTTTTTGTCCAAAGTTTTACTTTGTGAGTACGCATGTGTTGCTCCTATAAAGGTCTAAATTTGCAGAACTGTTGATTTATGAACACATAAGCTAAAGAGTTTTCTTTTTCGAAAAAAATAAGAAAACTTAAATTTAAAATCAGGAAAAAAGATAAATAAAAATCAGCAAAACTTATGAAAAATTATGATTTTAGAAAAACATATAATGTGTCAAAGTATTATTTTAAGTTATTGAAATTATTTATTTATTTGGGTTATTTAAATGGCAGATATGGTTATTCTGTGGCTTGCAAAGTGATTTGAGGGGGATAGCCAAGGGATTAGGCATAACCTTATGCAAAATAATGCTATTCAGCGCATAAAAAAAGCCACTTTAAAGTGACTTTTTACAAACCAATGAGTTTCTTTGGTAGTTGTATAAGGCCTGACGGGCATTCGGTAAGTCATCGACACTGACTTGTTCAAAACCTTGTTCAAGGAACCAATGCGCTGTCCGTGTGGTCAAAATAAACAATTGTTCAATACCTAAATCTCGCGCTTTTTCTTCTAAATAATGCAAAATTTGGCTACCGCGATTTGATTTTCGATACCCCGGATGCACAGCTACGCACGCGATTTCAGCAGAGCGTTTTTCATTCCCTGTGACAGGAATCGGGTATAACGCAGCGCAGGCCAAAATCGTACCGTCACGTTCAATCACTGCAAATTGTCCAATTTCATTTTCCAGACGTTCGCGTGAGCGATAAACCAAGATGCCTTCTTGTTCGAGAGGGCGTAAGAGATTGATTAAGCCGCCAACATCTTGAATATCGGCAGTACGCACTTCTTCATAATGCGCATCAGTGATCATGGTGCCAGAGCCGTCACGCGTGAACAATTCTTCGATCAATGCGCCATCATAGGCATAGGAAATGAGATGAACACGGTGTACGCCTTGAAGGGAAGCATCTTTGGCAACGCTTAAATGCAGGGCTATGTCGGGATTAGAATCTTGATATTGCAAAATATGCTGATCAAGTTGATGAGGTGTAATTTCGCGTTGTAGCTGCCCATGTTCATTGTGCAAACCGTGTTGTTTGCCCAAGAAAATCAACTTATCCGCTTTTAAACTGATCGCGGTTTTGGTCGCAACTTCTTCAGCCAATAAATTAAACACTTCACCTGTCGTGGAATAACCTGTTGGCCCAAGCACCACAATATTTTGGCTCTCTAAATGACGTTGAATCGCATGGATATCGACGGAACGAACTTCACCAGACAGTTGAAAATCGATACCGTCACGAATGCCATACGGTTTTGCCGTGACCAAATTGCCTGAGACCACATCAATACGCGCGCCGTACATCGGTGAGTTGGCTAAACCCATAGACAGGAGGGCTTCAATTTGCAGACGAATGGAACCGACGGCATTCATCACCGCAGGTAAGGATTCGCGAGTGGTGATGCGACGGTGATGATGAAATGGTGTCTTGATGCCGCTGCTTTGTAAATTATGATTGATTTGCGGACGAGCACCATGCACCAAAATTAGACGAATACCAAGTGAGTGTAATAAGGCAATATCATGAATAATGTGTTGAAAATTTTCATGTTGCAGCGCTTCACCATCAAACATGATGACAAAGGTTTTGTTGCGATGCGCATTAATATAGGGTGCAGAATGACGGAACCAATGCACATACTGTAAGGTTGTGCTGGAAGATGGTTCAGTGATATTCGTTTGCATGCCTATGCCTGTTTATTCGCTTTGGTATGGATGATTCTAAACAAAAACATATGACAGCGGAAAGCAAATTTGACATCCTCACCCCCTTAAACGAGGGTGATTCCTACAGCTAGACGCTTATGCCCAAGCGCAAGAATGCTTAGAGCTGAGTTTATATCTCGATCATGAGCTGTACCACAGCTCATGCACTCCCATTCTCTTATTCCAAGATCTGTCTTACCTTTGGGACTACTTGAGGTGATCTCACCGCAGCACGAACAGATTTGGGTGGTATAGGCTTCTTGGACTTCTTCAAACAATACGCCTGCGTTCTCGCATTTATACTTGAGCATTGTTTTTAGTGCAGAAAATC
>NZ_VOZH01000051.1:0-16157 GCF_013419875.1 Acinetobacter sp. YH12049
AGAGGAATTGCCACAAGATACGATAAGCTAAAACGTAACTATCAAAGCGCTGTTGCTTTAGCTTGTATATTTATATGGTTGCCTCTTTAGCTCAATTTATCGGCTGTAAATGTCAACACACCCTAATTCATCAACGCTGTCATTGTTGTTAATTTAACCATACCCTATAATCCATTGAAAATAAAACAAAATGGATATTTAAAATTGAATTTTTATGCCTTATTTATGATCGTCATTGTGGGTTTAGGTGGATATTTTTATGTATATCCGGCTTATCAACTTAAGCAAGAGGAAGATAAGATTCGTCAAAGTATGAAACAAATTCCAAATCAGTCCCGTACGCAAAATCTAGAAAATATTTACGGCTATACCGCCCAGGCTGAAATGCTGAATCAATATCCAAATTACATTGTTTATATTCGCTTTGATGAGCTAAGTGATCAAACCGCTCCCGAATCTGTTCAAGCTATCATCCGTGAATTTTCATGCGATGGCTTAAACCGTTTAAAGAACAATTCTGAACTTGTTCGTAAAGCCACCTTAAATGTCATTAAAGAAGATCAGCATCAATTTCAATATATTCTAAAAAATAAACTAGGCTATGAAATTTTTAAATACCAATAAGTTATGGATAATTGCCCCAATATTGCTGAACTTTATGCCTATCAAAATACTGAAGAAATTAAAAATTAGAGCTTTTCGGTTTAGATGGATTATGTAAATTTTCATAGCCGCTCTAGGCTGAACAAGCTAACATCAACATATTCAATAACTTTAGAATAATTTAGGAATACGGCATGGCTCAATTCGCTGTGATTGGCTTAGGAAGTTTTGGCGCAACTGTAGCCACAGAACTCATGGGTTTAAAACACGATGTCATTGGAATCGATAGCAACAAAAAGTTTGTTGAAAGTATTTCGGACCAACTGACCCATGCAGTGATTGCTGATGCAACAGATGAGCACGTTTTACAAGAACTCAATATTCAAAATTGTGAAGCCGTCGTAGTCGCAATTGGTGAAGATATTGAAGCCAGCATCTTATGTGTGCTCCATCTTAAAAACATGGGGATCAACAAAATTTGGGCCAAAGCCAAGTCCAAAGCGCATCACATGATTTTAACCCATTTAGGCATCAGCAAAATCATCCATCCTGAAGAAGATATGGGTGTCCGTGTTGCTCAGTCACTGAGTTATCCGATGGTGAGCCGCTACATGGTGCTCGAAGATGACCATTATTTGGTGAAAGTTGAAATTAAAGAGTCACAACAAGGCACGCGTTTAAATCAAATAATGGATCATGTCCCTGAAGTGAAGACGATTCTGCATAAACGTGGCACCGAGCTTCAATATAGTTTAGATCCGAACCTGATTTTACAAACAGGCGATATTTTAGTGGTTGAAGGTTTACTCGAACATTTACGTCGACTGGCTAAACACTTTAAAGCAACTTTGTAATCAGCGTCGAGCTCCTTTTGCACATAATCACGCAAGATGACAGTAGAAAAACATGAAACTTCACAATAAACAGCGTAATACCATTAATCTCAGCCCACCCAGTATTTTGGCATTGGGTTTTCTTGGGCTCATTATCATTGGCACCTTGCTGTTAAAACTCCCTTATTCACATCATGGCGATTTAAGTTGGATCAATGCCCTCTTTACAGCGACCTCAGCCGTAACCATTACAGGACTTTCGGTTGTAAATGTCGGCGAAGCCTATACGGTGTTTGGTAAAGTCGTGATTATGGGTTTACTACAATGCGGCGGTCTCGGCTTTATGACCTTTGCGATATTGGCCGCTATGAGTTTGTCCCCTAAAATTGGGCTAAAACAACAAATTATGGCTCAAGAAACCATTGGACAAACCAGCCTTGCCAAAGTGACCATGACTATTAAAGGCGTACTGCTTTATTCGCTATTTTTTGAAATGGTGGGAACGGTTATTTTGACCATCGCTTGGATGCAAGAATACAATTTTAACCAGGCCCTGTTTTATGCTGCCTTTTATAGTGTTTCAGCATTTAATAATGGTGGATTTTCATTATTTCCCAATAGTTTAATGAGCTTCGCTGACCGTTATTTCATTACATTTACCATCAGTATGCTTTATATCATCGGTGGTATCGGCTTTTTGGTACTGATGGACATTAAGCGCAATAAAAGTTGGAAAAAACTCAGCACCAATAGCAAGCTGATTTTATCGACCATTGCAGGCTTAAATGTCTTTGCCTTCATCACCATTTGGTTATTAGAAGCCAATAATGCTGCAACCTTAGCCACGATGTCACTAGGTGATCAAGCCCTAAATGCTTGGTTCCATGCAACGGTTCCACGTTCATCCGGTTTTAACAGCTTACCTATGGAAAGCATGAGCGATGCATCATCACTCGTCACGATGTTACTGATGTTTATTGGAGGTGGTTCTCTCAGTACAGCTGGTGGCATCAAAGTCGGGACGTTTATTATTGTTGTACTCAGTGTGGTCAGTTTTTTAAGACGTGAAGATGAACTGCGTGTGTTTAACCACTCTGTTTCAGAAAAAACCACCTTTAAAGCATTAGCGGTAATTTTCATTACTGTTACGTTGATTTTCATTGGTTTTTTCAGTCTATTATTACTAGAGCCTGACAAACGCTTTTTAGACTTACTCTTTGAAGCAGTATCCGCTGCCTGCACCGTTGGTCTATCTCGTGGCATTACCAGTAACTTACAACCCGCCAGTTTAGTCGCCCTGATGTTATTAATGTTCGCAGGCCGTCTTGGCCCCTTAACACTGGCTTATCTGATTGCTACACCGAAGAAGAGTCGCTTAAAACACCCACCTTCTGAGATCCAAATCGGTTGATTTGTACATTTTCTCTCCGCCATAAAAAAAACCACGCCATAGCATGGTTTTTTTATTTACTGATGTTACTATGTAACATCAGTAGCGTAATTTGATTCAAATGAAAGAACGATACGCGGTAAGGTCATCCGCAAGTGTTTGAGACAGGATGACTTCTAATCAAAAATGTTTTTGCGATACTTTAAGTAAATAGACGCTAGAGAGCGAGTTTTGCGGATGACAATGGTTTTGGGTACTTTTGCCTAAACAAAAGTACCTCCAGCCGAAGGCTAATCCCTTTATTCAATCCCTAGATATAAGACTCCGTCGATTAGACTTAAAAGCATCTTAAAAATGCGAAATTACTTTTACGTCCGTAAATTAATTATTGAGCAATCATTAAAACCAATTCATTAATGACACACCGACACCGACATAGGTTGCCCGATGGTTATAGTCAATCAGGCTTTCACCATAGCCATCAAACAATTGAACTGTGCCGCGTAATTTACCATTGATTGGGAAAGTCCAATCGAACTGCACCGCACCATGTGAATCATCACCACCTTTCAATGAATGACGTAACATCAAACTAAAGTCATGATCTTTATGACGATAAAACGCTGTTAAATCCCCACGTCCCACATAATCGGTAATGTCAGGGTTGTTATCATCTTTGGTATCTTCTTCGAAACGATACCAAGGACGTAACATCAGTGCAAAATTGTCACGTTCAAATCCTAGATTTAACATGACACGGTTCCAACTCCGCGATAAGGGATCAGAACGTCCATTAGACTGATGGTTAAAGGTTAGACCCAACATACGCCAATTCAAACCTAAGAGTTCATAGTTGGTACGAAAAACCAGACTAGCTTCAGGTTCATAGTTGGTTTCACGGAATGGTCGTGATTCGTCTTCGTTGTAGACTTGCCAACGAGAAGACTGGGTATAGCCCAACCAGATATCACCATTATCACCAAATAAGTTTTCAACAGCTTTGGTTTTTAATGACAATTGGAACTTGGCTTCCATCGATTTTAGGTTTTGTTCCTGATCGGCTTGTACCGTGTTATTTTCATTCGGGCTAGATGGACGTTCATTTTTATCCGATGTCCAATATCCCGGCATTAAATACACAGGTTGATAGCCGCGAATATTCCATGTTCCCAATTTACTTTCTGGAGAAAGCTCCCAACGACTATCCAATAATGAAAGATTTGGATTGAGGTTCGGTGCTTCTACAGCAAATAAACGGTCCGTAAACGCATGACTGACTTTTTCTTTCAAAGTCAGCTTTTCAGTCGGCTCAGGTTTAATTTCTTGGGCGGCTTGGCGCTCAGAAACCAACATTTCTTTTTCAGCAGGTTGCACTTTAAACAAAGCGTCATAACACGATAATCGCTCTGCATTTGACTCAAGTGCCACACATGCTTCAGCGGTAGCTGGTTTAACAGCCACTTCCGCATTTTGTGCATTTACAGTATTGACATACATTGAACTGAGCGCAATGAGGCTCAGTTGCAATGTCGTACGCTCAAGAGATTTGAACGCCATAAAAACCCCTTTTTTGTTTTAATTCACTTGTTTTATTTCGAAACCAAGCTCAACCAAAGCCTCTCGCTTCGCCACGGGTGCAACCACAGCTTTTGTCGGTTGTTGTTCAACCAAGTACGCCACAGCAACACGTTTTAGATCATCCAAAGTCACATTCAACAGACGTTCACGTAACATTTGACGGAAAGCTGGCGTGCGTTTATGCAATAAAGCATAACAAGCTGTAATGGCTTCACCCGCTGGTGACCCCGGTTTATCCATGCTGGCAATTAGACCCAAAATCGCTTCTTCTAGCTGATGAGGTTGTTGTTCAGCATTCAGTAGCCACTGCACACTTGCGTCAAAATCTTTAAACGTTTCAGCTAAACGTGGGTCACGGTAGCTATAGAAACGGAATGAACATGCATTGCCGTCATAGCTTGCACCACCACCATAAGCACCACCTTTTTCACGAATCGCGCTATGCAAGAAGCCATTACGCAAATAAGCCGCCAAAATCATTAAAGGTGCTGCATCAGGATGCGACACTTCCACCGCAGGATATGCTGAAGCGCAGAACTGAACATTGGCTTGAATGAGCCAAGCTTCGTCATTGTTGCTATCTGCAAAATTCACTTGAGTTAAATCATGTGGGTTATCATCAATCGCCACTTTATCCCAAATGGTTTGAACTTCCTCAACCAATCGGTCTGAATGATGTTCTTCACACACCACCAAGAATTGTTTTGGTGCTTTAAGCAAACGGTTGTGAATTAACTTAAGCTCATCAATCAAGGCATTATAAGCCGTGTCGTCTTGCTCAATTTTGCTGACAAGTTCTGACAACCAGTTCAGCGCGCCTAGGCCTGTATTATGATAATCACGTAGCGCCAATGCACTATGTTGACGACCTGCAATTTGCATTGCATAACTATGACCAGAACCAGATACACGTGACTGCCAACGTGCTTTACGTTGTTGCAATAACTCTACGATACGATTTTTTTCATCAAAACGTAGCTGTTCAAAAGCCAATTTCAATAAGCGAATAGCTTCAAGATTATTCACCAATGATTTGGTGGTTAGAGTCAGCCAAGCACTAATTTGACCTTTATCGTCCACTTTTGAACGCAGCGATGCACCCATACCTAAACCACCACTCACAGCTGTTTGCAACTGTTGTAGCTCTAAGTAATCGTATTCACCTGCACCAACTTCACCCATCAAAATCGACAAGAGGTTGAAATACGGCGATTGCACCACTTCATCAGGAATCTGAATCAAAACTTGTTGGTAATAAAGACCATTGGTGCCTGCGTGGTAAAGATTTAACGGCGTATCCAAGCCATTACTGATAATTTCGCGTAATTGACCTTGTACAACCTGTAATTGTGCAGGAACGTCTTCTAAACCTACTTTAGGCAATAGGTTCAAATCATCTGGGGTATCTTGACGAATGTTCAGTGCTTCAGTCTGCGCAATAATCTCTGCTTTTTGCGCTTCAGTTAAGTTCGCATCAATTTCTTTTAAACGTGCTTTTTCTGCTGCCGCTTCTAACGCATTTTTTTCAGCATCTGGAACCAAAGTTAATTGCACACGATGTTGATTATCAAGCAAGTAAGTTTTGATTAAGTTAGATAACCACATTGGGTCTTTCAACTCTTCCTTCACTTGTTCAATGGCCGTATCCACATCCCAGACATCCACAGGGTCTGAATGGTGAATCGCACTGCTTAAACCATTCAGAATTAAGCTTAGGCCATATGGTGTACCATCACCATTGATTTCACGCTGATGCAATTCAATCTGATGCAAAATCGCCTCAACTAAAGTCGGATCAACAGGCTTGGCCGCAACGTCTTCTAATACTTTAAACACGCCATTTTTAAATTGTTCTGCATGCTCAGGGTTTGAACCTTGAATTGCACAGTAGAACGTCATTTCATAGTTTGAGTCATCTACGCCCATAAATGGACCAGTCGACTGTGCATAACCACAGGTTTCTAAGTAATGACGTAATGGTGAAGCAGAATCTTCAAGCAATACCCCCTCAACCAAACGCATACCTAAACGTAATTTAATATTACTTGCTTCAGGCAATAACCAAGAAAGCACATGATAGGTTTTGTCTTTGAGGTCTTCAGCATCAACTGCATACGTTTCAGTTACAGTTACAGGCGCAGTTAAACGACGCTCAGGTTTTGAATACAGCGTTTGACCTTTTTCAAATTTTGACAAAGCAAGCGTTTCAAACTGTTCTTGTAAGTTATAAGCAGGCTCATTACCAAAAGTCATGAACACGGCATTACTTGGGTGATAATGTGATTTGTAGAAACTTACAAGCTCTTCATAGCTTAAGTCAGGAATGTCTTTCGGATCACCACCTGAGTTGTAATGATATGTCGTTTCTGGGAATAAATGATGGGCAAGTTGGTGATACAACTGATCTGAAGGTGAACTCATTGCACCTTTCATTTCATTAAATACCACGCCTTTATATACAGCTTCGCCATTTTCTAGCTCAATACGAATCCCTTCTTGCGCAAAATCAAGTGGGTTCAAATTCGCAGCAAAAGCAGCATCCATATAAACTTCTAATAAGTTTTGGAAATCTTTTTTGTTTTGCGTTGCAAATGGATATGCCGTCCAATCAGCTGCGGTAAACGCGTTCATAAACGTATTGAGTGAACGACGAATCATTAAAAAGAATGGGTCACGTACAGGGAACTTTTCTGAGCCACACAGTGCCGTATGCTCAAGAATATGCGCCTCACCTTTTGAATCCATAGGCTGCGTACGGAAGGCAACTAAAAATACGTTTTCGTCATGGTTTGTGGCTAAGTGATAATGCACTGCGCCAGTCACTTTGTGTTTATATTCAGACACTAAAATGTCTAAAGCTTCAACATGATGTTGACGAATCAACTGAAACGCGGGATGTACAGTTTGAGAAATGGTTTCAGTGACATCTACAGTCATGTGTGCTCCTAATCTATTCATTTAAATTAGGCAAAGTATACCTTAAAAAATCACAACTAGATTCACCGAAACAACATTTCCAACTGTTTTAATCAACTTGAACTTTAATTTTAAAAATCACTTGTTTTCGCACTAAAACATTTAGACAGATTTTATGGATTGCCTATCATTTCGTGTTGACCAATAGACGCAAATCACAATCGCCAATAACAATACAAAAGAAGCCATAAAGCGACTTAGGTCCAATCCACCTGAACTGATGGGCTTATCTAAAAAATCGCCGACAACTGCGCCCAATGGACGTGTCAAAACAAAAGTAGCCCAAAATAAAATCGTCTTTGAGACCCGACTAAAAAAATACAACAACGCCATCAATACGATTAGACCACCAAATAGCCATATACCACCGCTATAGCCTAATCCTGCACTATCGGAAGTCCAGTCCCCCAAAGCTGTACCTAGCGTTTGAGAAAATGTAATCGTCAACCAATAAAAGATCTGTGTTCGCGGCAAATTCACCACGCTTGGATTGATCGAGCCTTCGACTCGATACCAACTAAAAAGCGATACGAGCACCAAACTCAGTAACAGCAAACTACCACCCAAGTAGCCAATCCCTAAAGAACGATCTACAAAATCCGCTAAAGTCGTACCGACCGTAGTACTGGCAATAATCGTGGCCCAATATAAATAAGGTTTATAGGCTTTGGACTGTATTTGAAAATACAGCAGACTGATAAATATGCCTGCGAAAATAAAGGTACTGAGTAAATAGCCCAAATTTAAGGACATGGACAGTGCATCACCACTGGTTTCACCAAAGGTGGTCGCAAAAATTTTGGTCAACCAAAACAGCGCGGTAATCTGGGGGACTTTTTTAACGTAGTCTTGTAGTTCATGCACTTGCATATGCATTACTCTATGCAGTTATTTTGATGCTTATATCTTCGATAACTGAAATGAATTTTTGCTTAAAATTTTGCTTAAAATAACGCACTCTTTTTTAGAATTACCAAATAAAAAAAGCACCCGATATCGAATGCTTCATTAACTACATTTACTGTCTATTTGTGGATTTAAAACTAAACTAGATATTTAAAATAATTATAATTTGGATGACTTTCAACATAGACATAATTCTGCTTTTGATAGAATTTTGCAGCATTTTTAAGTTCTGTATTTAAGCACAGTGCAGAAAAATGCTTTTTCGCACCCTTTTCCAATTCCACCAATAGCTGCTTACCCACGCCATGCTGACGGTACTGCGGATGCACATAGAAACGGCGAACTCGACCAATCCGTTCTTCTACACCAGTATCACCCCATTGCTGATTTAAACCGCCACAAGCAATCAATTTATCGCCATCATAAGCAAGCAATAATTGCTCACCCGTTTGGTCAAAACGATTTTTACCACTTTGATATTCTTCAATTAAACGGTGTATAAATGTATAGCCTTCATGCTGCGCCAAAGCAGCAATATTTTCGATTTGAGCAGGAAGTTGCTCTGCTGGACGAATCGTAATTTCCATATATTCACACTTTTAATCTGTTATCTATTTATGATGACCAAATCATCTTGATTCAGTCTGAACACCCTATAGCTCTATAAAAGTAAAATTTTTCGATTTGCACAATAGCAAAGCTGATTAAAACGGCAACTAATTCAAAAAAAATGTAAAAATATAATGAATTTGCCCGATTTTTATACACACTTGTCCTTTAATTGAATTTTCTTCAACAAACTACAGCAATCCTGAGCATTCGTGTAAACTTAGCACTTTCATTTTTTTGATGTGAACATACAACATGGCAACTGTTGACCTTTTTGCAATTGGTAATGCACTTATTGACCAAGAATTTAAAGTCTCTGACGAATTCCTAATTCAACACAATCTGCAAAAAGGTACGATGCAACTGACAGATGGCGATACTCAAGCAGCCCTTTATAACAATCTAAAAGCCACTCAAGAATATAAAGGTCAAGCTTCTGGTGGTTCTGCAGCAAATACAACGGTTGCTTTTAGTGCTTTAGGCGGAACTGCATTTTATGGTTGTCGTGTCGGCAATGATGACTTAGGTCAAATTTACCTAAATGGTTTAAACGACGCTGGCATCCAAACTGCAACTCAATCAATCAGTGAAGGTGTAACTGGCACATGTATGGTATTGGTCAGCCCTGATTCTGAACGTACGATGCATACTTACCTCGGTATTACTGCGGAATTGACTGATAGCCAAATTGATTTTGGCAGCTTAAATACTGCGAAATGGTTATATATCGAAGGTTATCTTTCAACATCAGACAGCGCACGTCTTGCGGTAAAACAAGCACGTCAAATCGCCAAAGCCAATGGGGTACAAATTGCATTGACCTTATCTGATCCAGCAATGGTGCAATATGCACGTCAAGGTCTGGATGAGCTACTCGATGATGGCGTGGACTTATTGTTCTGTAATGAACAAGAAGCGCTGATGTACACAGAAACAGATCATTTAGATGCTGCGCTTGCTAAATTGCAATCACTAAGCAAACACATTGTCATTACATTAAGTGCCAAAGGTGCCTTAATCCATAATGAAGCCGCAACATTTACCGTGCCAGGTCGTAAAGTTACCGCAGTAGATACCAATGGTGCTGGTGATGCTTTTGCTGGTGCTTTCCTATATGCACTCAATGCAGGTCATGACTATCAAACGGCTGCTGAACTTGCCATCTTGATCTCAAGTGAGGTTGTGGCTCAGTTTGGTCCACGCCTAGCAGTTGAAGACTATGCTCAGCTTTTACAATCATTTCAGAAGGAATGTGCTTAATGTTTAAAATTTGCATGACGGATGATGTGCCTGAACGTGAAGCACGATCATTCGAAACGCCTGAAGGTGAAACGATTTTTATCACCCAACGTGATGGCATGTTTTACGCTTATCAAAATAACTGCCCACACTTGCACGTGGAACTTGAGTTTCTTGAAAATCAGTTTCTAGATCGTGACCAAGAATTTATTGAGTGCTCAACACATGGCGCACTGTTTATGGTCGAATCTGGGGAATGTATTTCTGGCCCATGCCAAGGTCAAGCCCTTGAAAAAGTGAACATTAACGTGCATTCTGATGGTGGAATCTACCTCACAGAAGAATAAACACTGGAATACAACCATGTCCGCATTTTTAACAGACTATAACTTAATACCCTTTCATTTAAGTTTATTGGCCGTACTGTTATTGGGCATGGTTGAAACCATTGGCTATTACATCAATATTAGTCCTAGCCAAGTTTTAAAAAGAATCGCCCCACAGCGCATACAAGAATTGGCATTATTGAATGTCAAATTTTCCAAGACTCTGATTTTGTTTTTCCTATTGATGAATTTTAGCTTTGCAGGCTATGTACTTCAGTTCTGTATCCACGCCAAAGAAGGTCAATTCGTTCCTGCTTATTATCTTATTTTACCTGCGTTGATTATTGCCATTTTCTTTACGGTATTTATGATTCATTGTTTGGATCAGGTTGTCCCGCCCAAATATAAAAAACAAACCGTTAACCTACTGGGTCGTCTAGCAACCATTTCTAGTGGAAATGCCCGTCCCGGCTTTTCAGCTCAAGCGCGTGTGCGTGATGAGTTTGGTCAACTACATTATGTGCAAGTTGAGCCAGAGTTTGGTGAGTTAGAATTTCAGTCGAAAATCATTTTGATTCGTCAAAAAAAATCACACTATATTGGCAAAAAAATCAGTGTGTCGAACCGTCTATTTAATCCATCCTAGTGACAATCTTAGCGACACATTGTTATCATTTTTCAAGCCATAAAAAAGCCAGAATTCTCTGGCTTTTATTCAATCAAATACCATCAAATGATATTGTGATTAACGCTTCAGGAAACCTGAGACCAAATTCATCACTTGTTGAATATCAGCATTCGCTTCTTGCTGATTGGTTTGCCCAGCTTGTGGCGTCAATGAGTCAATAATTTGCGGCAATACTGTTGAAATTGCACTGTACACATCTTGTTTCTGAGTTTGAGTTTCTTGTGCAACTTGCTCCACTTCGGCATCATCAAATAAATTTTGTACTTGTTGATTATTCACAGCGGCATTATCGCCAGGGCCTGTAGATACCCAATCATCAACCTGACTGCTCAAGCCCTGTCCACGTAATTTATCCAAAGCACCTTGTAGGCCACCTTGTTTTTGAATCCAAGCCAGCACCAGAGGTAACACTGCTATTAACATGGTTGATACATTACCACCGCTACTACGTTGCTGCGGCTGCGCTGCACCACCCAGTTGACCCAACACAGAGCCTAGAATTCCACCCAAACCACCCGCTTGGTTTTGAGCATTGGTTTGGGTATTTTGAGTGCCTGCATTTGCGCCCAATTGACCCAGCACCGAACCTAAAATACCGCCCAAGCCACCTTGTTGATTTTGATTGTTTGCACCACCAAGGGCCTGTTTTGCTAAAATCTCAACAATATTATTTAAATTTGTCATTTTATTTTTCCCAGTGAAACCTAGATATACTTAAATACAGCATACGTGGGAAAAGACAAATTTATCATAAATGTTTGTTAATTTTTGCAATTTCTCTCAGGCTAAGTATTTGTTACCAACGGAATTTATCCCAGTTTTCAGGATTTGCCCAAAATTTAGAATTAAACCAATCTGGAATATGTTTATAAGTCAAAATATTAAACTGCCATAAAGCAAAATCACTTTCATGTGTGGTTTTATCAATGAGCTGAGTAAAGCCTAAAGCTCGTAATAATTGTTCATCGTGTAATTTACTCACCACCACGATGCGTTTGGCAAATAGGTCACGCAATTTTACCAACATCTGAGTTTTCTGCTGCTGATCCAAACTCAACATCGATTCAGTATCAAGAATCACAAATCCAAGGTCAAAACGCTGGGTAAAAGGCAGATTTAAAAACTCAGTTACGTTAAAATGTTGCCATTGAATTGGATGAAATTGATTGTATTGCTCAAGATCCTGACCAATACAGATTGCGGTTGAAATGGGCTGCTCTTTTGACAAATCGTCTAGCATAGAAGTGATGACATTTTGTTCAGCCATTGACCGCATCCTTAATAATGAAGTGAGTATTCGTATGGAACTACAAGGCATTTGCCATAAAATGCATGCAGGTCTTAAAGACCTTAGTGTAACTGATCAACATACACACAAGGCAAATGTTGAGTATAAATTTATTCTAGATCGCTCAGAAGTTGATCTACCGTTTAGCCTTGGTCAAGAAATTGAAATCGAAGCCACTGGAAATATCTACTGCATTTCTTGCGGCGCAAAAACGCCTAAATCATATTCACAAGGTCATTGCTTCAAATGCATGAAGACTAAGGCTTCTTGTGATATGTGCATCATGAAGCCTGAAACCTGTCATTATCATCTCGGGACTTGTCGTGAAGATGATTTTGCCCATGAAGTTTGCTTTCAACCGCATATTGTCTATTTAGCCAATTCGAGTGCCTTAAAAGTCGGGATTACCCGCTTGGGTCAAATGCCTACACGTTGGCTCGACCAAGGTGCGACGCAAGCTTTGCCTATTATGAAAGTAGGTTCACGTCGTTTATCTGGTCAGCTTGAAGTCATGTTTGGTACGCAAGTGGCCGATAAAACTGATTGGCGTAAATTACTCAAAGGCGAAGCAGAACCGATCAATCTGATCGAAATTCGCGACCAATTGGTAGAAGAATTCGCACCAAAAATTCAGACCATTCGCGAAGAGTTTAGCCAAAATTTAGAGTTTAATGAAACAGTTGAACTGCTAGAAGATGAATTGCCACGCCAATTTATCTACCCTGTAGATGAATATCCTGAAAAAATCAAATCGCATAATTTGGACAAAACCCCAATTATTCGAGGAAAATTACAAGGGATTAAAGGTCAGTATCTGATTTTGGATACCGGTGTGATCAATATTCGTAAATACACGGGCTATGAAATTAAAGTACGTACTTAAATCAACTCAACGTGTCTAATTAAGTTTAAAAAGCGAGATATTTCTCGCTTTTTTTTTCACCCACTTTACCGATTTTATTCATTGAACAGTTGAAAGAAACTTTAAATATGGCAACGCCATTAACTGCTCCGCTTCTAAGATAGGCATATGACCAACATGGTCTAAAATCAGAGGCTTTTCGGCTTTTTTAAATAAGCGTCTCAGTTCTTCTGCTACTTCAACATTGATAATCTGATCTTGCTTCCCCCAGATAATAAACACAGGTGCATCAATGCCTCGTGCAGCCAAAGCAAAGGACTCTGGCGTATACAAGGTCGCCATTTTTTGCAGTTGCTCCACCATTTTATTTGTTTGTTTAGACTGAACGATCATCAACTTTTCTTGCCCAGTTTTTAATTCTTGTGGAATAAAAGGCGGGGATTGCATCACGATCTTCATCACGCGATCAAAATCACCAGTTTTTCTGACCACTAGCTCTGCAAGCTTTGCCGTATCTTTTAGATACGCTGTATTGCTCAACTTAAAGACACCAGCCGAATCCACCAACAATAAAGATTTCACTTCTAAGGGATACTGAGCGCTATAGAGCATGGCAATTGCACCACCCATCGAATGCCCTGCGATATGTAAATTTGGGTCTAACTTTGTAGCATCAATAAATCGTCGTAATTTTTCAGTTAAATTTGGAATCGATAGATCAAATTGATCTGCGACAATAGTTTCTCCATGTGCTGGCAGATCAGGAATAATGACATGATAATTTGGCGTTAAATAACGGGCAACGCGGTTCCAATTATCACGCGTGCCTGACAAACCATGCAGCAACAGCAGCGTCGGTTTTTGTGGATTTCCCCCTTCACTGTATGTCCATTCGATTTCATTATTTTTGACTTTTTTACTGGTCAAGCCCGCCCAAGCTCTTTCCTGCTCTAGAACATTTTTAAAGTTCAGTTCGGCAGCTTGAATACTACTAGCAACGCAAATCGTTAGTAGCATCAGTATCATGTGCTTAAAATAATGATCCATCCATCGCAATAACCAGTTCTTTAAACGCTTAAATTGAAGCATATACAGAGATGTCATCCGCTTAATCCTTGTCGTGATGAGTTATTTCTTCTTCATATTATTTTTTTGAGAACACCAATCTACGATGCTAGAGTCGATATTTCATTTGCCAAATCTTTTAAATAAAAATTATATCTGTCAATTTAAGTCAAAAAAAACCAGCTCGAAAGCTGGTTCATATTTCTAAGCAAGCCAATCAGACGGTGTCAGTGGAGCTTCAATGAGTAAGCTTGAATATTCAAACGCAGGCAGCATAGAGGGCGGATTTGAAACGTCTCTGCTCAATGCGATCAAATCCTGTTCATCGGTATGCAATACAATTGGGACTTCATTCGCATCCTGTAAAAGCGTATCTAGATTGATCACAGCCTGAATAGGCTCATTTGGACTATCAATTTGGTTTTCACTTTGTTCATCACTCAGTTCATCACTGACCAATAAAATCTCTGTAAGCTCAGCAGATGATTCAGGTTGTGCAAGTATCAGTTTAGCTATTGAGATTTCAGGCGATTGAACACCTCGGCTATCTTCAGCTACGATTGTTGCAAAGCCGCCATTTTGAATCGGGTTATCCATCGACCAGAAACCACTTTCATTGGCATAGGTCACGTAATCTTGACCATTGGCTGTCACAATGATTTTAGCCTGTTGAAATGCATTGCCTTCGAGTTTTTCACTATTTAGCGTCACTTCTGGTGCTGGTAGTACATAGCTTGGATTTTCAGGCGGGGTCTGAATAAATGGAAATGCCAAGCCAATCGCAGGAGATTGCTGACCAAATTGATCTTCCACAACAATCATCAACGTGCCACCATTTGCCACTGGGTTTTCTATTGACCAAGCGCCATTTTCATCGACCTGAATACGATACACAGCTTGATCCGACTCAATCACAACAGTTGTATTTGGTGCGGCAGTACCCGATATCACCGCGCCAGACTCTAAAATCGTAACAGCTTGCGGTAAAATGATTTGCGCTGTATGCAACGCCTCAGAACGATTACCGTCCTGATCAATTGCCACAACACTTATTGCACCTGTGGTCGTTAAAGGATTGAGCATCGACCAATCGCCATTTTCATCAGCAACTGTTATAAACTCTTGCTCACCATAGGTCACAACCACCGTATTTCCTGCATCAGCTTTACCAACCAAATATTCACCTTTTTCCAGAATTTCTGGCATCTTCGGCAGTACAATTGGCTCTGCCATTGGAGCAATCATTATTGCCTCTGAGTGTAAGCCATGATAATTTACTGCATAAATTGTAGCAACTCCGCCCTCTTTAAGTGGATTTTCAATCTGCCAATGTCCTTGTTTATCCACTTTGACACGTGTAACAGTTTCACCGACCGAAATGATCACCCATGTTTTTGGCTCTGCCGTGCCAGTTAAAAGGTCATTTAGTCCTGTCACTTCTGGTGTTGAGGGAATATGCTGATGCTGTGATTTCCCCTGAATCAGCAACTGCTTTATTTCAACTTGCCCCAAAATATTTTTTAAAATACCGTTTAAATGATTCATCTTTTGCATAACACCCTCAAATCACATCATTATATTTTTTAGGAAACTGCCTTCCCAAACTCAATTTAAGAGAATTATTCAAATAGTCAATTTTATTTAATCTTTGTTTTTAAAAGTTTTTCTGTAAGCGTCCGCTGAATCCCATACCAATTTTTAATTCGATTCAGGTTTCCAGCAGTGCGGCAGCAATTCTTCAATTTGGGTCACTTTGTGTGTCGGCAGCCTTTTCAGCACATCACTTAAATAGGC
>NZ_VOZH01000052.1:0-13596 GCF_013419875.1 Acinetobacter sp. YH12049
AACGTGAAAAATCATAAAAAAAACCCACCTTGGGGAAGGTGGGCTATCAACTAGAAACTACATCATTGATTTCTAAGGATAATTATAAAGCATTTCGTATAACGTGTATTATGTTAATTTTAGAAAAATTTAATTTAGATTTACGCTATGAATGAAAAGTTTCGCTTTATAAAAAGCTTCCTAAAAGATGCTCCTTTACCATTTTCATGTCCATTTTGTAAAAGGGACTCACTGGTTTTACTCCCTGAAACTTGGCAAGAACATGATAGATCTAAATTATATCATTCTGAAGAGTGGTTTGATGCTTGTGAGCATGTAGAACTTACTTATACAGCTCTCTATAAGTGCTCAAACAGTAGTTGCGATCAAAAAATAATTAGCTCAGGTACTGGCGGCATTGATATGGACTATATTCAAGCAGAATATGTAGAGTACGAACCTGAATATTACTCATATTATCAACCCAAAATTTTTATACCTCCATTAAGCTTTTTCCCTATCCCAGAAAAGACACCAGATGAAATAAAAACGTTATTAGAGCTTTCGTTTTCTATTGTTTTACAATCACCAGCATCAGCTGTAAATAGCTTGAGAAGTAGTATTGAAAGATTACTAGATATCCATAGGATCCCTGAAAAAAAATTGCATCATAGGATTGAGCAGGATGTCCCAACACACACAATTTTGTCTCCTTATAAAGACTATTTAATGGCAATTAAGTGGCTAGGTAATTCAGGAAGTCATGATTTAGATCAAATCACTCTTCAAGATATTATGGACGTATATGAAATTATGGAATTTGTGTTGGCGGGTTTATACGGAAATACTCAAAATACTTTACAAAAAGCATTACTTATCAATCAGAAGAAAGGGCCATTAACAAGACAAGAAAGGAAAAGTTTAAGTAGTCAATAGCCCCATTTAACATAATGGCGGTTATACGAAATTAATGTGTAACTCCAAAATAGAAATGTCCGGTTTCTCCAAAGTAAAAATGTCCGCTTTTAGAATATGCACTTCTGCAATTTCCTTAGCGGACGGTTTAATATGTTACTGTCACGATAACACTATCAGTATAATCGCCAGGTGTACTACCAATAGTTATACCTGATGCAATTTTCCCATATACAGTACTTGACTGAGCAGAACCTATACCTGTTAGAGAAAGACCACCACTTCCCCCTGTGCTAGTAGTTCCACCTGTTTCACTCCAAAGATTACTAAAATTAGAATCCTTATAAAGTTGATAAGGGATATATTCAGTGGCAGTCGAATGTTTCATTCGCCGACTGCTACTATAATTATTACCATTACCTAAATATATTGTGTAATTTGTTGCATTATTACAAGTCGTTGAAATAGCTCCAGATGCGTTATAATTATTTTTTGTTGATCCAATATCAGAGATGCTACCAAAATTTATTACATCTGTAGAATTGAGCTGACATATTTTTGGAACAACATAGTTAGCTGTTAATGTAGTGCCACCAGAATCCCATCCACTACCAGTACTAGAACTAGTCCCTTCACATTGATTGGCAGAGGCACCTTGCATATCCCAATAAAGATTAACTGCTGCAGTATACGTACCGACTGGATAAATATTGGTTGAAGAGGATCTTTTAGGTACAGTTACTGTTACAGAATAATTAATGACATTGTTATTTGCTACTGTAGTAACGGGGCCGTACCATGTATTAGAAGTTTGATTAGTTGAAGTTGAACCAGCACCGCCCACAGAAGCTATTACCGTATAAGGTAATGATGTTGAACTATTTGCAGTTGTTGTGCCTGTAAAAATTGTTTTCATGCACATATATTTTTCAACTTTCTTGGAACTACTTCCTTCAGTACAAGTTATTGTTCCTGTAAAGGTAATTTTAGCAGGACTATCCAAATTTGTAGCATTATAAGTATGGGTAGTTGTAGTTGTGCCAACTGGTATACATGTAGCATGCGCTTTATTAAAAAACAAGCTTATAAACAGAATAAAAAAACTAATTATCAAAAACTTACACAAATTGGTCGAAATTATATTTTTCATTGTAACTTGATAGTTTGTGCAAATTATTGACATACATATGGCCCTAATTTCTTTAATGAATAATGTTCACTACCATAATCAAAATGAACCTGACATGAACCTTGATCTAGCAAATCAACATCAAGGATGTTTTTAGGTAGTAGACCTTGTACAAAAACCTCACCATCATAACCAATGAGTGCTGTATTTTCGCCATTAATCGTTACGCTATAACCAGGCTGAATAGGGTTATTGTTTTTATCTACTAGTTTTACAACAGCAGATATTACTTGGTGAGCATCAAAGTCAATGTGTGCACCTTGGCGATACCCCACAATTACTTTCTGTGCAGTATTTGGCACTTCCCACTGCAACGGTAAATAGGTTGGATCAAGGAAAATATGATGGGTTTGGTAAGGTAGTAAATTAGAAATTAAGAAACGACCTTGATGATCGGTTTTACCTAAATTAACACCACCATTTAGGATTTGGCTTTTTGGTCCTGCATTTGTAACAACTGCATAACCATCTCCAATTTCATTTGCAGCAAAAACCCTTCCTGCAGCAAAAACGAGTGAACCTGTTGCAGATAACGAAGCCTGATCTATATCACTATATCGACTGTAACTAGCTGTGAGATAGGCAGGTCGAGCCCGATAATTTACATATGCTGAAGCATTGTTATTCGAACTTCTTTCATTGTGCTCAACATAGCCACCCCAACCTAATGAGCCAATTTCTGGGCCTGATAAGCCATTAAATTCTTGGCGGTAACTTGTAGTATTATCTGCATCTCTCGACATGCTCGTGATAGCATTAAACTTAAATGATGGGGTATAACGTAAAGCAATATAAGAACCATAATTTTTAGCATCATTAAAATCTTTATAAACCGATGCATATAAATTCCAGTTTTTACCAAGATTTGCATTGAAGTTGGCAGATAAAAGGCTATATTGAGATTCTTGTGATTTTATCTTATTATAACCAACATAAACCCCATAACCATTATAAAAATTATAGCTTAATCCCGCCCGAAAGAGTTCATCAGCTAAAGCGCCTGATGTTAAAAAATTGTATTCTGCATCTTTTTCATTCTTATTATATCCATTTTCATAACGAACTTTTGAAACACGTGCTAGGTCATAATAATTATCAAAAACTTTTCTAAAGCTTGTATTAAATGAAATATCTTTATTAATCCGACCTTCTAACCCAATAGAACTTAAATAACCATTTTCATCTTTATAGTTACTCAACGAAAAATCTGCATTTACAACGCCCAAACCCCATAAGTTTTGTGCAAAACCGATACCTGCATTAGACAATCCATCAGTTGATGCTTCCATCCCACCACTTAACGTGAGCGATTGTTTAATCCCGTAACGAATCGATCCCGAACCAAAAAGCACCCCATCATCATAATCATTCGAATAAGAACCATAATTGTAACGTGGCATACCAACATCTACAGAAAACTGATTAACACCTTTTGCTAAAACTTTAGGTGAAAAGTAGTATGCCTTTTTAACTAAATTTTGCTTTCCTGTAGCATCGGTTGTTACTAAAGTGACCTCATTTCCAGAAATAAGAGGTAACTGTTTAATATCGAATGGGCCAGAGGGCACTATTCCAGAATATACTTTTTGCTGATTAACATATAAATCAAGCGTTGATGGTAGTGCTGCTGATCCTGAGAATTGAGGTAATGCTGTAGTAATAATGTCTGAGCGTTGAGCATACGCACTTGACCATTGCGCACCACCTAAACGCACACTGTTACCCCAGTCAGTAGTGTTTGATGTAAAATCACCAATGGTATAAAGTCTAATTTTTATCGGATTAATATATTGCCATTTCGATTCTAACCGTACAAATTTATTATGGCTATAATCATTTAGATCATCACCATTATACAAAACACCTGTATAGAAATTGCCTAGCCGAGTGCTATAAAATGCTTCAGCAGATCCAGAAAAAACATTCTGTTCGTCATTAATCGTATTGTAAAGACTATAATTAATGATCGCTGCATTCAATGGTTTTAAGTTTAATAGCTGATTTGGAGTCGCATTGGATCCTTCTAAATCTAGACTAAACCTAGTAAGCATCTCTTGAGGTACAGTTAAGTCTAAATTCTGATTACTTTCATCATATTTAAATTGAATTTTTTTATAATCATTTAAACAAATTAATTGTGTATCAGAAATATTCTCATCTAATATTATTCTTAGTGCTCTTAAATGCTTTGCTAAAATATATAATTTACCATTATTATCTTTTTTAACCGCTGTTAAATCACTTGTATTTTCACTATTAACAGATACATTCAAAAACAAATTGATATTAGATTCTTTGTTAGTAATATTTTGTGGGATAATATCAGGGATAATTGGAGTCGTAGCATGAGTATCATCCCTTAACATAGCATAAGCAGTTGTATATGGTATACAAATCAAACATGCTGCTAGAACCCCATATTTCATAGCATTAAATGCCTTTTACAATACGATGGTTTTACCATCTACTACTAAAGTTACGCTATATTCATGATTAGCTTGAAATTTAAAATTATTTGCAATCGCATAACTTTTTGTCTGCTTATGTAAAATGTATCCATTCAGTGTGTTGACAGGTATCAAATAGGTCATTTTAGAAGTTTTATCAATAATAGAGAGACTACTAAGTAAAACGTGCCTGGTTCCAATATTATTTAAAATCAAAAATGATTGATTTTCACTATTTTCAATTTTCCATTTAATTTCATAATAAGCATTTTTGTTCACTACAAAAAGTGGCATCGAAGAGCGAAGTAAAACATTTACACCTTGACTTACCTTACGGCTATCTGCCGGCTTAGGTAATTCATCCACAATAATACGATATGACTTTTCATTTGTAATAGGTGCCGAATTCAATCTTACAACGCGTAAATTATAAGACCCTTCGGAAGCAAGTTTAAATATTGGTGGACTAATGACAATATCATCTGTCGGTATTAGTTGATCTTTTCCTTCTACTTGCGACCATTCAAATGCGCGCACCTGAAAATCACTACTTTCAGTTGATTGATTATAAATATTTAGCGTGGTAGCCGACTGTGTATCTAAGAGTTCTAAACCGATAGGCGATAAACGAATCGATGCAGCATAAATACAAACTGGCATACATAAAGAAATTTTCAGTAATGAGCTAAAAATACTTTTCATTATCAACCTATCATTAAATAAATATTAAGCTAGCAAATAATACCTAGCTTAATACAACGCAACTGTTAATAAGTAACCGTCAATGTCACTGTATCTGTATAATTACCTGCAGTTGGTAAAACACTTCCTGCTGGGATACGACCATAAACGTCAAGTGTCTGTGGAGTACCATTACCTGTAATTGAAGCTGTCGTGCCATCAACTGCAAGTGCATCTGCACGAGTTGACGCTAAATATAAATTGTATGGAATAAATTCTGATGAACCACCCGCCATACGACGTACGCCACCTAGACCATTGGTACCAGCACCAAATGCAACTGTATAAGCTGTACCGTTGTTACATAATACCTTGATAGAAGTTCCAGAAGAAGTAGTAGTGTCACCATCCACATTGGCTGTCAAAGAAGTGATTGTCCCAAAGTCAAGCACCGCTTCTGCTACAGTGCCAGACGCATCGGTATTTACCGAACAACCTTTTGCAACTGTCGCTTTCACAGTTAATGTACCTGTTGTAGTTGCAGCATTTGCGGCTTGAATACCGATTAGCCCAATTACTGCTAACGTAGCATAAGAAATAACCTTTTTCATTTATGAACCCTTTTACATCGAATTGTTAATGAATATATGTGAAAAGAGCACACTAAACCTGTAAAACTAAATAGTGATATTCTTTACATTCAATAAATTATATTAAATTAATGTAATACAAGCCACATTTTTTTATAAAAATGTTAATTTTAATGCAACCAGTCCGAATCATGCTTGAACACGCTTCGGACTATTTAACATAATGGGCGTTATACGAAACGCATATAAAAATAGTTTTATATTTCAAAAAGTTATACTATAAAAAATCGGGGACGCAAACCCGAAAAGCCGACTTGGAAACAAGTCGGCTTTTTTATGAGCGGTTTTGATAGTTCTTGCCAATAAATTTGACTAAAAATTACGCTTCTCAACTTGAGTGATACAATTTTGTGATACATTATTGTATATACAAATTTGAATGTTTTTTATGGAACAGTATTTTGAATGGGATGAGGCTAAGAATCGAAAGAATCAGAAAAAGCATGATATCTCTTTCGAAACTGCAAGCCTTATTTTTGAAGATCCATTACGGATCTCAATCCAAGACAGACATACCGATGGTGAAGAACGTTGGCAGACCATTGGAAAAGTGAAAGGCGTACTAATGCTCTTAGTAGCTCATACCATCTTTGATGAAGATGACTGTGAAATCATACGAATCATTAGTGCAAGACAGGTAACTAAAGCAGAGCGAGATAAATATGAGCATGGTTAGATACTCACGCAAAGAACTGAATGAAAAATTCAGCGACAAGCAAGATGCTGAAATTGAACGCTTGCTTGCTAAGGGAACAGTTCCTGACGATCAGCTAGATCTATCAGATATTCCTGAAATTACCGACTGGAGTAATACTGTACGCCACAATCAATTCTATCGTCCAGTGAAGCAACAAACATCTATTCGTTTAGATGCTGACGTACTTGCATGGTTCAAAGCACAAGGTAAAGGTTATCAGACACGCATGAATGAAATCTTGCGGGATGCCATGCTAAAAGAATTAAAAAATCATCAGTAAAAATGGGAGATTAAGCTCCCATTTTTTATTACAAAATTCATAAAATTTGATAGAATAGAAAAATTATTTGATTAAATTTTATAGAGTTTTTTATGAAAAAAACAATTATCGGGGCATTAGCTGTTTCAACACTTTTAATTTCTGCATGTAGTACATCACAACCTATGTGGAGAAAAGCTGGAATTACTCCACATGATGCTAATAGTGCTTTAGCAAAATGTCGCTATGACATAGGTTTAGCTAAAGTAAATCAAAATGAAAAAGCTGAAATGATACAAGATTGTATGATGGCACAAGGTTTTAGATACACCTATTAATCTCTATAAAATCCAAATAAATAGGTTTATTAATGAAAAAGTTAATAGGTTTTGCAGCCATAGCTGTTTTTTGTACAAATTCTTTAGCAGAAATCCCTGTAAAAAATAATAGTATTCCTTTCAATAAGCTGCCTATAGAGATTAAAGAAGTAGTTCAAAGTGAGTATATAGATACCTGCCAAGGCATATCTGAAGATGAAGAAATGCAAGTTAAAAATCCTAAAATCACTTTCAATAAAGGGTTTTTAGTAAATATAGATTTTAATAATGATGGCTTAAAAGACTATATTATCCGATCTTCAGACGTTACCTGTGAAGGTGCTTACTCAATTTTCACTGGAAACAGTGATGGCTTTATAGATATCTACTTTCAAAATGAAGCAGGTAAATATGATCATGTTCTTAACTATTGGTTAGGTCGTGAAGGATTGGAGCTTAAAAAAATAAAAGATGGCTATCGTTTTACTTCTGAATATAACGACAGTTATTTAACGTGGGATAAATCTATAAATAAGTTTATTTCATATTATGGCCCTGAAAAAAGAAAAGATATTTTAGATATAAATGATGAAAACTCTACAACTAGCCAAACTTCTACAGAGAAAGGTGAAGTTCTAAGACAAGCTTTTCAATAATCTAGAAATATTCAAAAGACGCCTTTACATAGGCGTCTTTTTATTTAACATAAAATCTCTTATACGAAATTTGCATGTTAGAACCTATTCAAAGTCCGTATTTAATAGCTTCTCTTAGCGGATTTACTCATCTTCAAGCACCTGTAAGTAAAGCTCATCTGCTTTTTGGATAATCAATCCGCTATTTTTATGCTGTTCCTTCATCTCGTTTATATAAGCTTTAAGGGGGAAATGGTCAAAAGTGCGATGATATTCCCTTATAATTTCTAAAGGCACTTCTATACCATCCTCATCAAATATAGATCGGCGAAATTTATACTCTTGGAGTGTATCAGCATAGGTCGGCAATCGTGGCAGATAAGTCAAATGTGGTGGAGCAATTTCCATCTGCATCCATGTTTTCTGCTTCTTAGACCTGTACTTTAAAAAACGCTGTGCAAAATGGATGATCTGCCCTGCTTGGGAACGGCTTGCTTTGAAAATAGACCATGTTTCCACCATCAGGAATAGATTTTTAATGTCGGCTCGGTTCTTCTCTGCTAGAGAGCTATTTTTTTGACTAGCCAATTTATTAATAGAATCAGTAAATTTAGTTTTAATTTTTTCAATACTTTGCTTTGTATATCGCCAAGTCCACGTATAAGCCCTTACTCGGTCTTTGTAATCTTTTTCATCACCCAAGATGAGCTGTTTATAAGTCTTATGCGTATCTCTGAAAAGCTCCATAGTCACTAGGGCAGTGGGTTTGACAGCAATCGGATTTTTTAAGACAAATTGTTTTGGCTCATTATCTTTGAAGTAATCTGAGATCAAGGTCTTTTCTGCTGAGATTGAATCGAGATCCCACTTAAAGCCTTTGTACTTCTCTTTTAGTTTCTCGATTTTTAAACGCTCCGATTCTTTGGCAAGCTTATTAATCTCGATACCGTTGAAAGTATTGAAATCTCTACTTGTAGGCGTAGTGAATAAGCAATACAGAAACCATTTATTTTCATTAAAAACATCTCTTTGCACGATCATCGTGCAAATCGGATGACCCTTTTCTAGGCGGTAAGAACGCTGTCTTGGTGAAATCCCCAATTCATAACGCTCTGTCATCTTCTCCAAGACGGATTCAATAGATTTTTTAGAACTGTCGTACTCAAAGCCGAAATAAAAATACGCACCATTAGCAACATGATCGGCAAGCCGTTGCATCGTAAATTTTGTATGTGGACTAAAAATTATCATCCAAAATATTTCCAATAATTGTTATCAAGGGTTAATTCACAAAATACGCTGTTTTTTGATCAAAAACTAGCATTGTAATCGAGTAAAAGGATTTTTGGTTTTAAGCTGTTTTTTGCTTTTTCCATAGCGAAGCTATGGTGAACTTGCGAAGCAAGTTTTAAGGACTTCTAGACGGTATTTGTAAGAGGGTAATAAGTAGTTCCATGCAAACGCACCTAGACAGCATATTTTTTGTGCATTATGATTTTTTCATCAGTTGTGAAGTGTGTCTGACCAACGCACCTAAAAGACCTTTGACCGTTTTTTAGTGTGCCGTTAGGCACACTAAAAATTTTGATTTTCAACAGCTCACAGTGGAAAGGTTGACAGCCTGAAAACTGCTTGACGAAGCGGACTGCCATTTAACTGTGGCTCGGTACGTTTTGATGAGGGCTGATGAGGGGTGGCAATTTATTGCCTACCCTCAAATTCTACTCAATCCACTTCATAGTTGTTTTGGTTCTTGAAGTTGGGCGACAAGGAAACGGAATCACAGAATCAATGGAAACATTGAGAATGTTGGCGTTAGGAAGTTAAGTTAGAGCTATTGGCTAAGAATTCCTAACTAGGCTGAAAGGGCCGAAATCCTGCTTTTGAAGAAATAGTGAGTGAAATCCAATGATGGAGAGTAGCGTTAATAACTACCGTTCTTCGCTGATTTGAAAGGGATTGGCGAGGTGCGTGGCACACACGATGGCTTCTGCGGTATTCGAGAGGATACAGGCGATCAAGGTGAAAGCTGGCGAGAGTGGCACTTTTTGGTCGAGTGGTGAATTTGTCGTGACGACATTCCACTTTGGCTTTAAAGGTCGATGTATAGCTTAAACGTGTAAAAGCTGAGAAGTAAAATTTTCAGCCATGCTGCAAAGTAAGTGCTTTACTCACGGTGATTCTTTTTTTATCTAGTTGTAGATATTGATACCAAGGTATCGAGCCTGCGTAATACATATTTTGGAACTGCGTATGTAAAAGCAAGGAAAAGGGCAAGAAAGAGAGTGAATAAGCGTACTGCTTGTTAAGACTTCAATTGATAACTTGGGACGCACTTTTATGTCATTAGGTTTTGTCACCTAGGTTTTTGAATAACTGATTTTTAGTTATCGGCATAGATGTGTTGGAGCGATCTTTAGTAGCGCATATAAGGTAGATTTTTACCGAAATTGTACTGTAATTATTCGGAATAAGTTGTTGTTTTTATTTGTAAAATAGATAGTGATCTATAATTACAGATAAATTTAATGATGAATATGAATTTTCTTTTGAGTTGTTTTATCAAAAGTTGGTTAAAAAACCATAGCTACCGTTGTCAGAAATGGCTTGTTAAGGGAATCGTGGTTTTGCGAAAGAGTGATGTTGAGGATACAGGGGACTGTATTTGAGTGTGTTACTTCCTGCATGGTCATAGTGCTTGAAGGCTGTGGATTTAAAGCCACAGGAGAATCAAAAAGGTTAAATGGGGATTGGTCTCCCCTGCTGTTCGAGTTGGTCGCTCGGACTAAACTAAACTTCTGAAGACATAGTTTTTCGAGGTTGTTATCCACCATAGGATAAATATTTTCTGATTTTATGAATAAATTCAGCGTTTTAAAGTTTGGTGTTGGTTGGTTGGCAATCGGCACTTCGACAAAATTTTACGGTGCATACGTTATAAGCATTTTTTAGACCCCCTCGGATATTCTTAACCAACAGAATATCGAAACGAGGTGGGTTGTCTAAATGCTCACTATTTGCGTTCTAAGCGACTTTTATTGATTTGCATAAAAACCTAGGTCATAACATTAAAAATCCAAACTGACGCAATCTGTGCGCCTAAAATTGATCTTTCGGTACGTCTTGTTCACGATCTGCCATAAAATCCTCTAAACCTTTGGGATTACCAAATAATTTAAAATATTCTTCCCAAGTCTGCACTTGCTCCTGATCTTCTTTGAAAACTCCATCTTTATCGAGTCTGTAGTGCTTTGGAGGATTTTCTAAAATGCTCATTGTTAGAGAAACCAAATCTTCATCTTTGCTCATGTTCGATCTCCTTTAGCGAGTGTCTACGAGCGACACAACGAAAATTTGCGTCTAGACTCCCTGAAAAACCGCTTTTTAAAATATTTGCTTCAAATTGAAAGTAGATCAAATGCTGATCTTTGCACCTAGACCGAGCGAAGCGAGCATAAAAAACTTATGAGCGAAGCGAATTCCGAGTTGCTTTTGCCTTTTCTTAAATTAACAAGAATATTAACTAAAAATTGCCCCACGAATCGAGCGAAAGCGAGATTCAATAGAGTTTGAGCGTAGCGAAAACCAAGGGCAATTTTTCATTTATTTTTTAATCTACTAATTTTAAAAGCTTTATTAAAAGCTTTTAATAGCTTTTAAAAAGCTTTTAAAAAGCTTTACGACCAGTCTCAATGTGTTGCTATACCAGTGTTTCAGACACTAAAGTGGGGGCGAAATGTTAGGTTTTTGACTTTAAGTGGGGGCGAAATGTTAGGTTTTTGACTTTAAGTGGGGGCGAAATGTTAGGTTAGTGGGGGCGAAATGTTAGGTTAGTGGGGGCGAAATGTTAGGTTAGTGGGGGCGAAATGTTAGGTTGTAATCAAGATATGCTTGACTTAATAAGTGGGGGTGAATAGTATTAAAAATACCACCACATAATAGAAGAATAGTGATTTTAGATGGCTGTATCATTAAAGAAAATTAAAAATTTTGAGGAACATGACAAATCTCTTTTTCCTCTTGCAGCACCTGCCAAACGTTATCCAAAAGACTATGCTGTCTTTCAAAATATTTTCTGGCAATTGAAGCATGAGAAATCACCAAAAGACGATATTCTAAAATTGCTATTCTTTTTTAGCCCTAAAGTTCGGCTAGCATCAGATCCCAATGAAACAACAGAATTCACTGTAACAGCTAAAGAATATGCTGAATTGACGGGCTTAAAGCCAAGCAGTGCTTATGTAGCCTTAAACCGAGTAGTAGATGCTCTCTACGACCACAGTGTAGTTTTTTATCATCCTGGAAAAGATCGAGAAATTCGAACAAGACTCATTAGTACATGCTCATACAAGGATGGATGTTTTTATATTTCTTTCACGCATTTTGCCCTATACATTATGTATGTTTTTAATAAACAAAATTCGTATACAAAATTTAAAGTTAAGTCGGCTGTTGCCTTACATGGTCACGGTTTAAAACTTTACCCATTCTTGGTACAAAATGAATTTCGTTCTAATTTCGATGTATCCATTAAAGAATTAAAAAGTGCTTTAGGTCTAGCAGAAAATTCATACCCAGAATATAGAGATTTCAAAAGTACTATTCTTAAACCCCATATTGATGACATTAACTCTAAAACAGAACTTACTATTGAGTTTAAAGCAGTCAAGAAAGAAGGACGCAAAGCTAGTCATGTTAATTTTATAGTTAGAAAAAAGAAAACTATTGGAGCTAATCAACAAAGTGAAACTGGTAGTAACCAAGAGCAAAATAAAATAACTGCAAAAATGGTTTATTTAACGATAATTCAAAGTGAAGAATTGAGCTTGAGATTCAAAGAATCTGGTGAGACTACAGACGAATTAGTAGAAAGAATAAAAATTGATTTTAAAAATAACGAAGGTAATAGATGGATTGAAAAACTAGCAGAATTCAATATCGACTTTACCATTGAACAAAAAGTTTGAAAAATTGCTGCTATACCTAGAAAAGTACGATTTAATTCAAAATAAGATATATGTTCAGCTAAGATGTTCAGATGAACATCCTTAAACACGTGCTGAGGGATTACATTGAACAAAACAAAATTTAGCGTAATGGACGCAAGTAAAGCTTTTAAAAAATCAAGAACAACAATCTATGAATCTATAAAAAGTGGTGAATTATCAAGAGATCATGATGGACTTATAGACTTATCGGAACTTATCAGAGTTTATGGCAATCCCGTCAGTGTTCAGTCCAGTACACGTACTGAACAAGTCCAGAAGGATGTACAGGTACACGTTCAGTCTGAAATTGAAAATATATTAAAAGATCAAATTTCTTTACTCAAAAATCAGTTAGATTTAGCAAATGAAAGAGAAAAGTCTTTGATGCAACATATTGAAGATCTCACTCATAGAATTGAGTTTAAAGGCACGTTAGAACAGCCAAAACAAGAAAATACTAGTAAGCTAAATGAATCTACTAATCTAAATATAGCAACAGATCCTCGGCCAGAGATTGAGTCGAACTATGACGCATTGACTACTTTTGGGGAAGACAACAAGCATACACCTATTCCTAAACACGTTGAATCGGAACCTAAAAAAAGGGGATTATTGGGCCGTTTAGCTCGGGCAGTTTTTACAGATGAGTAAGGTTTTATTGTTATTTTTAGCTAAACAAAAGTGTGGAACATTGCTCACTTATTAAGCGTGGAACGTGAAAAATCATAAAAAAAACCCACCTTGGGGAAGGTGGGCTATCAACTAGAAACTACATCATTGATTTCTAAGGATAATTATAAAGCATTTCGTATAACGTGTATTATGTTAATTTTAGAAAA
>NZ_VOZH01000053.1:0-13457 GCF_013419875.1 Acinetobacter sp. YH12049
TGCCGCCAGCGTTCAATCTGAGCCATGATCAAACTCTTCAGTTTAATACTTTGTAGCACCTTAAAGGGTACCAATCTTGGCTCATCAATTACTGACAAAAATTTGCTCAAATAAACTTCGAGTAATTCCTACCATCAATCAATGAAATATTTTCGATTGATCAACCAGTAAAAATCCACACAAGTTGTTCTTCATAATCTCTTAATGATCTTTCTAACATCTCGTCAATGCTAGAAGCTGGACTTCGATAAACTCAACAACTCAACGCTTCGCGTTTCGTTCGTTTCCGTCTATCTCGTCGGTATGGTGCTCATTATAGGGCAATTTCTTACACGTGCAAGTGCTTTTCACTCACAAAGAACACGAGTGTTTTATTTTTATGCACCATTATGGTTCAAAAAACACACTTTACTCACATAAATACATGATATTTATTACAAATATCATGTAAAATATTTTTCCTATTTTGTGTGCTTAGTTTTTTACAGGTGCTGCTTTAATCACCACACTCTGTATAACTACTGGGTTTACAGGGACATTCTGATGCATTCCATAGTTCGCAGTTGGAACTTTTACGATTTTATCGACGATATCCATACCTTTAGTGACCTTACCAAAAACAGCATATCCCGCATTCATTGCACTTTTATTGAGAAAGTCATTGTCTGCAACATTAATAAAGAACTGACTACTTGCTGAATCAGGATGATTCATCCGTGCCATTGCCAATGTGCCGCGCTTATTGCTCAAGCCATTACTTGATTCATTCTTAATAGCCGCTTTTGTTGGCTTCTCCTGCATTTTGACATCCATGCCCCCACCCTGAACCATAAATCCAGGAATCACGCGATGAAAGATCGTGCCGTTATAAAATTTTTCTTTTGCATAGCTTTCAAAGTTTTTAGCTGAGATAGGTGCCTTGTCATTGAATAGCTCAATTTCAATATTGCCTTGAGAGGTTTTCATTTCGACAATAGTATTGGCAGCAAAACTGCTTAAGCTCACACAGCCAAGTGCTGCGGTAAATAAAATCTGTTTTAACATTTGTTAACTCTTCTGGTTGATCTCGTACTTGTTATTGACTGTATATTAGTCTTTGATGATTAAAAAGTAATTATTCTGCCATTATTAAAACGAGAACAATGATGACGCAAATAATACCGTCGGACACTGCATTGACACATTTACCGCCTTGGCAACTGCGTGGCGATGCTTTTATTTTGAATTATTGGATCTCTCCGAGTTTTATCCAACAAGCGCAGATGTTCCGTTTAGCGACATCGCCTTTAGGTCGTGTGGTTCAGGTGTTATTGGTCCGATACCATGATTCACCTGTGGGCCCTTATGACGAATTGCTAATTTTAGATCACCCTTTATGGAGTAAGAAAAGGTTAAGTTCGATTCCTAAGATTTATGTTTCGACAGATATCTCTGTCATTCATGGTCAAAAACTCTGGGGTATTCCTAAAGAGTTGGCAAAGTTTGAATGGCAACAACATGACAATGAAGTGGTCTGTACTATAGAAGTTGAACAACACAAAATGCAGATCCGTTTAAAAAAATCACGTTCACAGCGTTCTTTCTATATTAATAGTCATCATATCCCTGCAGCGATGTTGCAAATCAGACAAGCGTGGGAAGGTAAGCGTTATCAATTTTCACCGAAGTTTCGTGGACGGCTCTCTAAACTGAAACAGGTAGAATGGCACAACACACAGGACATTTTTCCAAATTTTTCTGAAGCACGATTATTGCAAAGCTTTTATATCCCAGAATTTAGCCTCGTTTTTCCTGCTGCAAAAATCCAAGATAAATAACCCAATAAATAAAAACCCAGTGTTTCACGTGAAACACTGGGTTTACTTTATATAAAGGAATGATTAGCTACGTTTATCCCAAAATTTACGGAACTTCGTACTGATCTCGATCACGTATTTTTTAGCTCGGTGCGAAACCGGGGTTAAGTTAATAAAGCCATGGGTTTGATCGGTATATTCTTGATAAAACACTTTCACCCCTTGCTGACGGAGTTTATGCGAATAAATTTCACCTTCGTCATGTAAAACGTCATGCCCTGCTGTCACGATATACGCGGGTGCGATACCTGCCAATTTTCCATAGGTTGGTGAAATTAATGGATCATCTAAGGCCACTGCATGTTGTTCTGCATATAAAGCCGTTACGACATCAATATCTTTTTCAGTCAGAACTAGACCATCTTTATAAGCATAGAAAGATGGGTGGCGACTCTTGAAATCCACTACTGGGTAAATTAATAGTTGAGCTTGCGGGGCAAAAACTTTTTGAGCACTGCGCTGTGCAACCGCAGTAGCAATATTGCCGCCTGCACTATCCCCTGCCACCGCAATTCGATTTTTTAGAATTTTAAACTGACGACTATTTTGATAAGTCCAAGCCAATGCATCTTCACAACTTTGCATTAATTGAGCTGGGCTGGCTTCTGGTGTTAAAGGATAATCAATACTTAAAACTTGTGTTTTGGCATGCACAGCCAATAAACGACAAACTTCATCATGCGTGTCTAAACCACCCACCACAAAACCACCACCATGATAAAACACGATCATCGGTAATTTTTTATTTGGAGCAGGATGATAATGACGCGCAAACAGCGTTGCACTTTGTAAAGGTAGACGTATATCTTGCACTTGTTTCACAAAGGTCGGCTTGGTCTTGATCGACTCCATCTGTAAATCAAATAATTTACGAGACTTCACATAGTCTTCGGTCACAAAGCCTGACTTACCTTGCTTGAGTTGAGCCGCCATCATGCATTTCACCAGCGGATCTAATTCTGGAAAAATAAACGGATAATCGAGACGTTTTGCGAGGCTTTCTTTGGCAAAGTTAGGAAGACGATCAAGTAACCGAGCAGCCGTACCTTGGCCTTTATCTTTCATATTTTTAAGTGATTCATTCAATGCAAACATGCTCTATCCTTCGAATTATGCTCTTCATACTTTCTACATGATCTAGGTCAAATGTGACCATATTCACATATAAGTCTCAACATCGACATACATAGTACAGACCTAGTTAAGCTAATCTTCTTTTATAGAGTTGTCATTGACAATTTACCCAAGTTTTATGGGTTGATTATGCTAACCCATTCTCGATAAAGGATACTCACCATGGCTAAAAAGATCATCCTTCTGTCTTTTGCGACTGCTTTTTTGGCTGTAGGCTGCGTAGCATTCCCTGAAGATGGTTACTACGATGGACGTTATGATCAACGTTATGACCGCCGTTATGATAATAATGATCGACGCTATGATAATCGTTATGATCGCCGTTACGACAGTCGTTATGAACAAGACCGCCGTACATGGGAACGTCAGCAACAACAACGTAATCGTTTAGAGCTCGAACGTAGAAAGCAGCAACTTGACCAGCGTAACTGGGAACAGAATCGTAAAAATCAACAAGAGTGGGATCGTCGTAAAAACGAACTCGAACGTCAACGTCTAGAACAACAGCGTAAATACTCTGAAGCTGAACGTCGTAAACGTGCTGAACAAGATCGTCAAAAAGTCAGCAAAGAGCGTCAGCGCTTAGAAGAACAGCGCCGTAAAGCCAGTCAAGATCGTAGAAAACAAATTGAGCAAGAGCGCAAAAAAAATATTCAAGATTTAAGAAAGGCATCAGATCAACAACGTAAAGCGGCTGAAGAACGTCGTCGCGCGTGGGAAAATCGCCGTTAATTGTTGTTTTTGCAGATCGGTTAAAAGTAAAAAGCTCATCTACATGATGGGCTTTTTTTTCGTTCACTAAAAATAGAAAAGATAAAAAAAAGCAATAGAAAAGAAAATAGACAGAAGAGGCATCCTATCTTCTGTCTATTCTTGACTGCCTGTTGTTACAGGTCAGAGAGCATTAAACAATCTTATTGCTGAATTGTAGGTTGTGGTGCAGGCGCAGATTGAACTTCAGCACCTTGAGCTGATGGATCTGCTTGAACCACAGCACCCGATTGCTCTGTCGTTACAGATGCTTCAGTTGCAGACGTTACTTGTGCGGTTTCTGGAGATTCTACAGTTTCTTGAGAAGTACAACCTACCGCAGCTAAACCAAAACCTAAAACTGCGACAGCGAATAAACCAATTTTTTTCATCTTCATTATTTCCTTCATTGAATCATTAAAAGCAAAGCTCAACTTTGCCCGAGTCATAATGGAAAATAATTCTGTGAAGTTCCCACCTTCTGAGTTGTACTTTGTACGAGGCACGGTACAGCTTATGAAATGTTTTATTAATCAGGCAGTTTTCTTTTATATTGAGGCTTTACATCATTTTTTTAACTCAAGTGCTTTGTTTTTTATTAAAAAAATAAATATAAATGATTTTTGAATAAAGCGTGATCACAGCTTTTGAATACAACAAAGTTCAACAAAACTTGCAACTCAGTTACTTAAGTGGCTGTTTTTATAAATTTCATGCAAAAAAAAGCCTGCTTATGAGAGAAGCAGGCCATGAAAAACACATTTGAAATAAATTAAGAAACTACAGCGATAGAATCTGAAACAAAGAATACTGTGCTGATCATTTTTTGTGAAATATTTAATAAAACTGATACTAAGAGTTTTTATGTATAAATATTAACCACTATTTTTTGAGGCAAAAAAAATGCTGATTCTTGGGAAATCAGCATGGAAAAGTGTTTCTAAAATCTAGAGGTAGTCACCATATCCCTCTCTCCAGTGGATATGGTCACTTCCGATAGATAAATTATGCAAATTTTCAGGCACAAAGAGAAACCGTTAAAATTTATGATGAAAATCTATAAATCCGATCAAAATATGATTATACATTCAAATCAATAATTTATATTTTCATAGAATTTAATTTTGCAGTCGATATTTTGCTGAAAAACCATTTATTTGAATAAAAAACTGCATTTAATCGCTGACTTCGCTTGAATTTTTATCCCCTGCCCCGATTTCTTTTATTAATCATGAATTCAAAACGCATGGCAGTTACGCATCGATGTCGTTTGAACGCACAGCTATAAGGACTGAACATGTTTAAGAACCCATTTAAACGGAGTAAATCAATGGCGACTGAGCAAAACCAAGACGCTCAAGATCTTCAACAAGAGCAAGCAGAACAGCAAACTCAAGCTGAAAACGAGCAAGCTGAAGTTTCAGTTGAAGATTTACAAGCACAAATCACCAATTTAGAAGAAAGCTTAAAACTTGAAAAAGCACGTACTGCAAATGCCGTATATGAAGCGCAAAAAAGTGTAGAACGCATTCAACGCGAATCTGAAAAGCATAAAGATACTGTGCTGGAAAAATTTGCAAAACAATTGCTTGAGTCAGTTGATAACCTTGAACGCGCGATTGCTGCGGCAGGTGATGAAAAATCAGGTTTATCTGAAGGTGTAGAACTTACACTGAAATCATTGCTCAGCACTTTAGAAAAATTTGGTGTGGTTGCTGTGGATACTGCAAATGGTTTCAATGCAGATCTTCACCAAGCTGTGGGCATCGATCCAAATGCCAAATCGAATGAAATTGGGACAGTATTGCAAAAAGGCTATAGCTTAAACGGTCGTCTATTACGTCCAGCTATGGTTATGGTTGGTGCATAAACCCAAATTTTCTGAGACGAATTAAAAATTTTAACCAATATTACTTGAAATTTTTTGATTGGCTCTCATATCGGATAACAAGTAAATCCCTTTTTATTTCCCTTTGAGAAAGGGAAGAGTTTGGGAATAAAAGAATTTTAGAGGAAACATCCAAATGGCGAAAATCATTGGTATTGACTTAGGTACTACAAACTCTTGCGTAGCAGTACTTGAAGGCGACAAAGTAAAAGTAATCGACAACGCTGAAGGCGCTCGTACAACCCCATCTATTATTGCGTATAAAGATGGCGAGATCCTTGTCGGTCAATCTGCTAAGCGTCAAGCAGTGACTAACCCTAAAAACACATTATTTGCAATCAAACGTTTGATCGGTCGTAAGTACCAAGACCAAGCTGTGCAAAAAGATATCGGCCTTGTACCTTACAAAATCATCAAAGCTGACAATGGCGATGCTTGGGTTGACGTAAACGACAAGAAACTTGCACCACAACAAATCTCTGCTGAAATCTTGAAAAAGATGAAAAAAACAGCTGAAGACTACCTTGGTGAAACAGTAACTGAAGCGGTAATTACTGTTCCTGCGTACTTTAACGATGCTCAACGTCAAGCGACTAAAGATGCAGGTAAAATTGCTGGTTTAGATGTTAAACGTATCATCAACGAACCAACAGCTGCTGCACTTGCGTTCGGTATGGACAAAAAAGAAGGCGACCGTAAAGTTGCGGTTTACGATTTAGGTGGTGGTACTTTCGACGTATCAATCATTGAAATCGCTGACCTTGATGGCGACCAACAAATCGAAGTGTTGTCTACAAACGGTGATACATTCCTTGGTGGTGAAGACTTCGATAATGCATTAATTGAATACTTGGTTGAAGAGTTCAAGAAAGAACAAAGCGTAAACTTGAAACAAGATCCGCTTGCACTTCAACGTTTAAAAGAAGCTGCTGAAAAAGCAAAAATCGAGCTTTCTTCTTCGAATGCAACAGAAATCAACCTTCCATACATCACAGCAGATGCGACTGGTCCTAAACACTTAGTGATCAACGTGACTCGCTCTAAACTTGAAGGTTTAGTTGCTGAATTGGTTGCTCGTACAATTGAACCATGTAAGATTGCACTTAAAGATGCAGGTCTTTCAACCTCTGACATCTCTGACGTAATCTTGGTGGGTGGTCAGTCTCGTATGCCACTTGTACAACAAAAAGTACAAGAGTTCTTCGGCCGTGAGCCACGTAAAGACGTGAACCCAGATGAAGCTGTAGCGATGGGTGCTGCGATTCAAGGTGCAGTACTTTCAGGTGATAAAACTGACGTACTTCTTCTTGACGTAACTCCATTGACTCTTGGTATCGAAACAATGGGTGGCGTGTTAACAGCAATCATCGAGAAAAACACCACGATTCCTGCGAAGAAATCTCAAGTGTTCTCAACTGCTGCTGACAACCAACCTGCTGTAGACATTTCAGTTTACCAAGGTGAACGTAAAATGGCTCAACAAAACAAATTGTTAGGTAACTTCCAATTAGGCGATATCCCACCTGCTCCACGTGGTGTGCCACAAATTGAAGTATCATTTGACATCAACGCTGATGGTATCTTGAAAGTATCTGCGAAAGACAAGAGCACAGGTAAAGAGCAATCCATTCAAATTAAAGCTAACTCTGGTTTGAGCGATGCTGAAATTGAAGCGATGATCAAAGATGCTGAAGCGAATGCTGAAGAAGATCGTAAATTTGAAGAATTAGCGAAAGCACGTAACGAAGCTGATGCACTTGTTTCTTCTGCTCAAAAAGCAGTAAAAGATCTTGGTGAACAGGTAACTGCTGATGAGAAATCTGCAATCGATGCTGCTGTAGCTGAGCTCGAAGCAGCGACTAAAGAAAACGATGTAGATGCAATCAAAGCGAAAACTGAAGCACTTCAAAACATCATTATGCCGATCACTCAACGTGCTTATGAAGCTGCACAAGGTCAAGGCGGTGCTGAAGGTTTTGATCCTAACGCTTTCCAAGGCGCTGAAGGTCAAGCTCAAAAAGCAGATGACGGCGTTGTAGATGCTGAGTTCACTGAAGTTAAAGATGACAAAAAATAATTTGTCGCTTTAACCGAGTTTTTCAAAGCTCAAAAAGACCGCGCGAAAGCGCGGTTTTTTTGTGGATGATTTTATCTGCATCAGGCAATATTCAAATAACACGCTTCAGCTCAAACAGCCACATTCTTCTCGACTGCCAATCTGTCTAAACTTAGATTTGCATAGCGCTAAATTTCGGTTAAATTAATGTAAAATAATCAAGTTTTGCGACGCTATGCGTTTGATTTTAATTATTGTTGTCATCGTTTTGAGTACTTGGTGGATCTTTCAAACCAAGCAGCATCCTCAACTGAAATTTAATTCAATTTCAGATCGACTTTTACACCCTCTCGATACCCGACTGCGTTATCGGGTTGCTGATGTCGATCCGCGTTTTGGATTAAGCCAACAACAAGTCATTCAACTTAGCGAAGAAGCCGCAGAGATATGGCATAAAGGAACACTCAAACCATTATTTATCTATGACCCAAATGCACAACTGGCAATCCATCTAATTTATGATGATCGTCAAGAACAATACAATGCCTATAAGCAAGTCCAAAATACCTTAGCCGCAGATAAAGCCCGTAATGATTTATATGCCGAGAACTTAGCAAATTCGAGAAAAGGTCTGGAGATGAATGAGCAACAGCTCCGATCAAAACAAGCCATGATTCGTGCGGAAATCGCACAGCTGTCGCAAGAACGTATGAATTGGAGCCGAATAGAGCATACACAAGGCCCCAATATGCAACGCGTTGAAAGAGAACTTGAGCAAGTTAAAGCACAAGCGATGCAATTAGACCAAGAAATAGATCGATTTAATCAGCAAAATGATCAATTTAACCAACAAGTCTCAAGCTATAACCAGCAAATCGATCAATATAATGCAGGCGTGATACAAGCCAGTCAGCGCTTTCCTGCACGAGAGTTTCATAAAGGTGTCTTTATGGAGGATCAGATTCAGATTTATCAATTTGATGCCGAAGATGATTTACGCCTCACCCTTGCCCATGAACTCGGACATGCTCTCGGCTTATCTCACCATAATGACCCTACTGCATTAATGTACCCAATCTTGGGCGCGCAACAATTAGAAAACTTTAAACTAATGCCAGCAGACCAAAGCTTACTGTATTATCGCTAGTGTGCCCTGAGCATAAAAAACCATACAATTTATAAGGATATTGCAGGATTCACCAACAAAAATCAGCATTTCATGTTATTGTTGATCTGCAATAATTCCCTTATATCAATGACATCTTCCGTGGAGAGCAATGTGAGTTACTACCATATCTTAATTGAAGTGAATGACCACATCAGCACGATTGAACAAACCCGTGATATTGAGCTTTTTGATATTACCGAAATTCAACCTTATCTCCATGCGGTACTTTTACCATTTTTTAATGAGCAACTCATTGAACTCGAAGACGAAAATCTTGAGTTTAAAGATGTCTTGCATTTACAAGTCAAACAAACCCTTTTGCCGATCCGTGACCTCATCGAAGAAGAGCAACGCCTGCTTCCGAGTGATACCGATGTCACCATTACAGCTTATGAAATTTTTAATAATTATCAATTGAGTCAAGACGTAACTACAGTGATTTTAGATCTGTTAGAAGCGCTTAAATTTGAAGCCTAATATCGATTTTAAACATTAAAAAAGCCCTCAAAATGAGGGCTTTTTTATGGCTCAATTCATCATCGTGATTAGATCGAGAATGAAGATCCACATCCACACGTGGTTGTCGCATTCGGGTTTTGTACCACAAAACGAGAACCCTCTAAACCTTCAATATAGTCGACTGTTGAACCAACTAAATATTGATAACTAAGTGAATCCACCAACATTTTCACGTCTTCATTGATAAATTCAGCATCATCTTCGTTTTGGCTTTCTGCAAAATTAAATCCATATGAGAAACCTGAACAACCACCACCAGTCACATATACACGTAACATGAGGTCTTGATTACCTTCACTGTCACGCAATTGGCGTACTTTATTGGCAGCATTGTCAGTCAGCACAAGTGCTTGAGCATTCATGATGGATTCCTCTGAGTCATTGGGGTGTCTTTAAAAAGAAAAGACCATGTTTCAAGTATAACATACTCAATATATGGTCAGTCTTCACAGTTTAAAGTTAAATCAGAGTATTTTTCTCAAGATTCATTTAAAACTTATTTATAGTTTTCGTCCTGTAATGCACATTCGAAGTTTTTCGGGTCTTGTTTACAGCGGAATTGCCATAATAATTTCATCATTCGCTTGTCGTAGATATCACGTTTAGTCAAATCAATACGCGCTTCACGCATCATTTTTTGATAGCCAGCTTTGTCTGCCGTTGGAACATCCATCCAATATTTAGCTGGGATTTCTGACTTCATTTTGCCTAATATCGTGAATGCACGAGGTAATTGTGTTTTGACCCAATCACGTGATTTTTGCCCATATCCCGCTGGGAATTTATCTGGGCGAATAATGATATTACCCGTCACTTGTAAAATTGGATAATTAACAATTGCACCTTTACTACCTAAACCTTTATGTAACTCCAAGGGTTTAAACACCGCTGCAGGTGCACCAATAATATCCACCTGACCATTGTTAAATTTAGAGCCAAAATTGGTCACGTCAGCACTGACCGCTTGAGCCCCCACCTGTTGCACCATAATTTTCTGCGCTTCATCATAATCAAGCACCGCAATTTTTTTACCTGCTGCTTTAGCGACAGTATTGATACTACGGTCATTCACCAACAGGTAGGCATCACCTACAGGAATCACACCTACCACTTCATATTTACTATTGACCATGCTCTTTGCAAACGTTGGACTCGCAAGGCCTTGCATCACTTTAACCGCAAGTTTCAAATCTGGAATTGCACCAATCGCATCTAAAGAACCGGTAAAATTATTAAATTGACGACCACGCATACCTGTGACACTGATCCCATCACATTTACCGGCTTTAAAATCTTCCGCAATCACCGCTTCATTTTGACTGACGCGGAGCTCAATGTCTGCGCCCCAGTTTTTTGCCGCCAATTGGTAATCTCTCATCAGGGTAAAAACATCACCATTTTTACCAACCAAATCAAATACACACACCACTTGCTTTGCTTGAGCTACGCCATTCACCGCCATTAACGCAGCAGCAATACTCAATGCCTTTGTCCATTGTTTCATACTGACTTTCCTTGTTTTTTACTGTTTTTGTTTTAACCATTTTTTGATTTTTGGGTCATGCGGAGTATGATTAAATATACTCACAGCCCTCGATTTCAATTTAGATTACCTGAATATTTTGCTGACTCAATGGCGAAAATGACCTGTGCATTTGCGAAAAAAAGCCCGGATAAATCCAGGCTTTTTTCTTTAAATATCAGTTTATTCGCCGCTAAGTGAACATTCAAAATTGGCTTTATCGACAGAACAACGTGCCTTTTTCAATACTGACATCATGCCCGCATCATAAATGCCACGTTTCGTCATATCCATACGACCTTCACGCAATAATTTTTGATATTTGGTTTTATCTTCTGCACTTAAGTTAAGTTTATATTTCGCAGGAATACCCGCCTCTAAACGGTTAATCATCGCAATACTCTTCGGTAAATGTTTCACAAACCAATCACGAGATTTTTGACCAAAGCCTGCTGGGAACTGATCAGGACGAATAATAAAGTCCGCGGTCACTTGTAAAACTGGGAAGTTAAACATCGCACCATTGGTACCTAAACCCTTATAAATCTCTAATGGTTTGTAGGCATACGCAGGCGCACCCACCATATCGACCTGACCATTATTAAACTTCGCCACAAAGTTAGATACATCTGAAACCACAGCTTGAGCGCCGACACGTTGCACCATAATTTTTTGTGCTTCGTCATAGCCTAATACTGCAAACTTTTTACCTGCTGCTTTTTCAATTGAGTCAATTTTTTTGTCTTTGACAAAGATGAATGCTGAACCCAGTGGAGCAATACCCGCCACTTCGTATTTCTTACCACCTAGGTTGCTGACCATTTTTGCAGCATTACGTTGGTCTAATGCAAAGGTAATCGCACGTTGCGCAATTGCATTGCTCGGTGCGCCACCAAGCGCATCAATCGAACCTGCAAATTTATTGTATTGACGAGCACGCATTGCCGTCATAAATACGCCATCACATTTACCCGCTTTAAAATCATTGTCGGCTACTGCTTCATCTTGACGCGGAATTAAGTTAATTTCAGCACCCCAGCCTTTTGCTGCAAGCGCCCATTCCTGAGCCATTTGGTATGACTCACCTGACTTACCCAGTAAGTCAAATACACAGATATCTACTTTTGCTGCCTGAGCTGAACCAGCAAAGCCAATTGCAGCAAATGTAGCCAATGATAGGAGCGTTTTTTTCATTCTATTTTCCTTTCAAATCTTTTTATGGTTCAGAGGTGTCCTTACACAACGCCGATATTAAGCAAGTTAATTTAAAAAAAATAGAGCATTTACTCCATTTATTTATGTCATTTTGGCATATTCTGTTTTTCTGTGATGCATATCACTTTTTATTCAAAGTGAAATTATAAATATAATCATCATCTTAGATTTGCAAAAATGGCTTTTTACATTTACAGCGTTTGCATCAAAATTTACAAAGAAATACAGAAAAAAGCTTATTCACCCGCCACTGAACACTCGAAATTGGTTCGCTCAATCGTACAACAGGCTTTTTTCAGTACCGTCATCATAGTGGAGTCATAGATCCCCTGTTTGGTTAAATCCATCCGTCCTTCACGCAATATTTTCTGATATTTCAACTGATCATCTTTGCTGAGATTCATCTTATATTTGGCAGGAATTTCAGCTTCCATGCGTTTTACCATGGCAAAACTTTTTGATAATTGCTTAACGAACCATTGCCGAGAAGGCTCTGCAAAACCTTCTGGGAATTTATTATTACGAATAATCAGGTCTGCCGTGACAATCACCACAGGAAAATTAACCATCGCCCCAGTAGTGCCTAAGCCTTTTGAAATTTCGAGTGGCTTAAAGGCATAAGCCGGCGCAGCCACAATTTCAACTTCAGCCTGATTAAACTTGCGAATAAAATTGGAAATTTCCGACATGACTGGTACAGCGCCGACACGGTCAACCATCACTTTTTGCGCATAGTCATAATGCAAAATGGCAAATTTTTTACCTTCAGCTTTTTCTAAATTATTGATATTGCGATCACGGACAAAAATATAGGCTGAACCAATTTGCCCGATCCCCGCCACTTCATAGCTGTCTTTGCCTAGATTGGTAATCAGTCGTTTACTGTTCCGCTTATCTAAGACATAGGTGATGGCTTTTTGCGCGATGGTATTGTTCGGTACACCGCCAATGGCATCAATCGAACCAGCAAATTTGTTATATGCACGTGCCCGCATCGAGGTCATATAAAATGCGTCACATTTCCCTTCTTTAAAATCTTTATCGACTTTGGATTCATCTTGATATGAAATCAGTTGAACTTGTGCTCCCCATGCCTTACTGGCCAGAGACCACTCTTCCATCAGCTTATAAGATTCCCCCGCTTTTCCAAGTAAATCGAACACACAAACCTTCTGATTGGCATAGCTTTGTGCAGACATCACACCTGAAAGAAGCGATAAAATTGACATACTCCCACCACCAAGCTAAGAGCTATGGTGGGGGAATCTTTGCGACCCATGCAATCTTAGAGATTGCACCTTTCGATACCGCACTGCGCTGACAGTATGGCGGTACAGGAACTCTTTATA
>NZ_VOZH01000054.1:0-13218 GCF_013419875.1 Acinetobacter sp. YH12049
TCGCAAGAGATACGATGGATGTCTGATTATTTGTAGTCATAAATTTAAGTCCCCACTTGTTTTTAAGTGGGGACTAAATTAAGGCTTATAGGATGAATTCATAAGGTGTGTTCAGCGGACGCTTACGATTTGCCTAAGCCAAGTAGGTGAAATCGAACGATAAGTCCTAAAACGTCAAAAAAATAACGTGAAATTTAAACATAAATTGACAAACTTTGCCTTCTTTTTTGTTTTGGGCATAAAAATGGGCCGTATATCACGACCCATTTTAATTAATGCGAAGATTTAGTTATTACGTCCCATCACACCACGAATCGTATTCAGTACATCCGCAGGTAAAACCACAGTTTTGGCATTATTAGATTTAGCCATATCTTGCATGGCTTTAACGTATTGTTCACCCAGTAAGTAAGCAACTGGAATTTCTTTATCGCCGACGGCTGAACTCACCATTTCAATTGCACGCTGTGAAGATTCTGCCAGTACAACTTGAGCTTCTGCATCACGACGAGAGGCTTCTAAACGACCATCTGCTTCCAAAATAGCCGCTTGTTTTTCACCGTCTGCCTTGGTCACTGTCGCACGACGTTGACGTTCAGCGGCCGCTTGCTCTTCCATCGCAGCTTGCATGGTATGAGAAGGTTTAATATCTTGAATTTCTACAGTTTTAAGCGTAATTCCCCAGTCAGAGATATCGTCAGAAATAGCAGCTTTAAGTTTAGCCTTAATATGATCACGCGATGACAGTGCATCATCGAGGTCCATTTCACCGACAATTGAACGTAAAGAGGTTTGAACTAAGTTTTGAATCGCCCATGTGTAGTTTTCAATACCGTAAACTGCTTTTTCAGGTGTGGTTAAATTGATATAAGCCACAGCATTCATCAGCAGTACCGCGTTGTCACGTGTGATCACTTCCTGAGAGGGGATATCTAAGACGATATCTTTGGTTGTGACTTTATAAGCCACTTCATCGACATACGGAATCACAAAGTTCAGTCCCGGATTGAGCGTGGTATGGTATTTACCTAAACGCTGAACAATCCATTTATAACCTTGGGGAACAATACGAACACCTTTAAAAATGGTGACGGCTACAAAAACTAAGAGCGCTAAAAAAACAATAGAAACACCAGACATGTCATTTCTCACTTATTTATGGATTGTCAGCGGGGTGGTTGCTGCTGTGCAGTTGGACGACTAAATCATTGCCTAAAATATCGGTCACGCGAACGCGATCACCGACTTGAAGTGCATCTTGGGTACGGCAATGCCATTCGTCTGAACCTAAAACAGGCATTGGGAAGCGAACTTTTACGCTGCCATGATTGAGCTGGGTTTGAATCACCATACCCACTTGGCCAATCGTCGCTTCACGGGACAGACCTGCTTTGGTTTTATCGATGGATAAAGGCTTAATAAATTTGAACCACAAAAATGTGCAGAGCACGGCAAAAATAATCCAAACCACAATTTGGACATTAAAGTTCATGGATGGAAAGATCCAATATAAGATCCCAACCAAAATTGCAGAAACGCCAAACCAGAGCGCAGCAAAAGACGGCAAAATTAGTTCAAAAAGCATCAAAGCGACGCCCAATACAAACCAGTGCCAAGGTTCTAAAATAAATTCCATACATCTACTCTTATATAAGGGTGAATTGATATAGATGAACCAGTATCTATATCAATGTAGCAGATGTATAACTCAATGAATATAAAAAAAATCGTTGAATTATATTTTCGCTTTTGGTGCAGGTTTAAAGGCCGCAGGGGACTGTTTAAAGTTGTCGATCGCCTTAATAATGCTATTCACTTTAAGCTGTGCCGCTTTTTCACCTTCTAAAATCGTCGCATTGCTCGACTTCAAATCGAGTGTGCCAATATGTCCCACTTTCGGTTGAATCACGAAATTGGCATTTTTCAGTTCTTCATTAATACTTTGTTGTCCCATTATGTTAATGGTTTGATCGAGTAAACCAAACATGCTTACGGCTTTGCTACCGTCAGGACGCACAGAAATATCAACCGCAATCACGATATCTGCACCCATATCACGTGCCGTTTTCACTGGAATCGGGCTGACTAAACCACCATCGACATATTTCACCCCTGCAATGGTTGCAGGTACAAATACATTTGGAATGCTGCACGATGCACGTACCGCTTGGCCTGCATTACCACGGTTAAATTCAGTTTTACTGCCATTATCCAAACGGGTGGCTACAGCAGCAAAGCGTTTTGGAAATTGTTCAATCGATTTATTGCCGACGTTTTTATTAACAAAGTCTTGCAGTTTTTGCCCTTGAATAATGCCTTGGCTATTTAAGGTTAAGTCACGAATATCGGACTCTTTAAAGTTCAGGGCCAATTGCTGCATTTGATAAGGTGTTTTACCGCTGGCGTACAAGCTACCGACAAAACTACCCGCACTGGTCCCAGTCACAATTTTAGGTTTAATACCGTGCGATTCGAGCACTTTAAGCACACCAATATGAGCAAAACCTTTGGCACCGCCACCACCGAGCGCAATCGCGATCACCGGTTCACGTGCTTTGGCAGGTGTAGGTGTCGTGGTTGCAGGCGTTTTGGTTGCGGAATCACAGCCAGCGAGTGCCAATACGAAGAGGCTAGGAATCAGGTAATGCAAAAGTTTCATGGGTGAAATCTGATGGTTAAATATACAAAGTGCACATCACATCAAAAAAATAGCCATTTGACTAGGGCTTTTTCCAGTGCTTTTGTAACGGCAAGGCCAACCATTCGGGATTTTTCGGGGAAAATTTCCCGTCATATATCTTCAAAATTTTTTCGAGATCAGTTTCAAAATCTCCACTCGGTTCAAAAACACCCAAGCAATGAATGGTTTTCTTTGCATAATCAAAGCTAAACATCACGATAGGAATCTGTGCTTCATAGGCAATATAGTAAAAACCACTCCTGATTTTATCGGCTTTTTTTCGTGTTCCCTCAGGTGCCATTCCAATCCAAATTTGATCTGTCGCTTGGACAATCTCAGCAATTTCACGTGTCAGTCCATGTGGATTTTCACGCTGCACAGGGATCACGCCGACCCAATCTAAAAGTGGCTTTAAGGGAGTATCGAAAAGGGTGTTTTTGCCAAAAATGGTTATTTTTATCCCGATCCCAAGCAAGGCGAGAAAACCGTGCCATGCATCTATATTAGAAGTATGTGGAGAAATGATTGCCACAGCTTTGGCAAGGTTGGGAAATTCGCCGTCAAATTTCCATCCTTGTGCCAAAAAAAGTTTTTTAAAAATAGCGCGGCTCAGGGGGGAGCCGCGTGATGGAACTTGATCGGGCAAAACTGGAAATAATTGAGTCTTTTGATTCATTGCATATTCTTATATAGGTGAAATCCATTTTCGACGTGATGCACTTTAAAAATACGGCATCAGTATTGACCTTTATCTTAGGTCGATGATTTTTTTAGATCATTGGCAAAATAGCCGTATTTTGACTACTCTAAATGTAACTTCAGCGCATTCAACATTTAGGAACTTATGATCCAGCTTCGTCAGCTCTATCTTTTACTGTTTTCCTTATATTGGGCGCAAGGGTTACCTGTCGGTTTTATGACGCATGCTTTACCAGTGATTTTAAGAGCGCAAGGTGTATCTTTGGCGCATATTGGTGGTTTTGGATTACTCATGCTGCCATGGTCGATCAAAGTTTTCTGGGCACCGTGGATTGATCGGCATGGTTCAAGGTCCAAAGGGCACTATCGGAGTTGGATTATTCCAATGCAGTTGTTGTCCGTGGTGGTCTTGGTCTTCCTGTCTTTTTTGCCGATCCAAAGCTTGAATGAACCGATGTATTTGCTGCTATTTTTTGTGGCTTTACTCAGTATGAATTTGGTCGGTGCAACTCAAGATGTCGCAACCGATGGCTTGGCTGTCAATATTTTAAAAACTGACCAACAGCACTGGGGCAATACTTTTCAGGTGATTGGTTCCAGACTCGGCTTTATCGTGGGCGGTGGTGCTGTACTTTGGGCCTTGGATTGGTTGGATTGGCAAGCCACCTTTCTGTTTTTAGCGGCATTGGTGTTCATGAATACGATTCCTATTTTTCTCTATCGAGAACCTTCAAAGCCACAGCTCAATATAAAATCCTCTCAAGAGCATGATAACAACCATAAACATACTTCAGGCTTGTTCTACGCCATTCGCCAGTATCTGACTTATTTTACTCAAACTAAAACTCTCACACTGTGGTTGATGATTTTATTGAGTTTTAAGCTTGCAGATGGTCTAGCAGGACCCTTACTTAAGCCACTGATGGTCGATTTAGGATTGAGTTTTAGTCAAATTGGTCTGTATGTCACCATGCTGGGTGCAGTGGCTGCTTTAATTGGGGCGGGGCTTGCAGGTCTTAGCTTGAAGTATATTTCTCGGGCGCAGGCCTTGGTTTTCTATTCGGTATTGAAAATATTCAGTTTATTGGCCTATGCATGGCTGGCTTTGCAGTTCGAGGCAAAACGGCCCGTACATGAATGGCTGATCTATGGGATCAATGCTGCCGAAGACATGATTTCAGCCATGCTGCTCGTGATCATGCTGACTTTGGTGATGCAATATAGTCGTAAAGCATTTGCAGCAACGGACTTTACATTTCAGGTTGCCATTATGGCGACGGTGAGTGGGGGACTGTATAGCATCAGTGGCATAGTGGCCGATCAGTTGGGGTATAGCACTTATTTATTTTGGATCGCAGGTTTGGCTGCATTGAGCTTAGTCCCGATTCTATTTTGGGGAAAAGCATCAAAAAATGACCAAAATCACTTCTAAATCATGATTTTGGTTGTTTTTTATCAGCTAAAGCACTAAAAGAGCAATGCAAATATTATTTTAATAATTTTGTAATATGTTTCGCGTGTGTAATATCTGTTACAAAATAATTTAAGGAAAATTTTTGATGAAAACTAAGTTAGCAGCGGCTATCGCATTGAGCCTTTTGGCTGGGTCAACCTTTGCAGCACCAACCTTCTACGGTGAAATTGATGCGTCTGTTGATTATTTACCTGAAGATAATAAAACGGGTGTTTCAGATAAAGATGTCGTTGAAATCAGTTCAAACAGTTCTTTCTTGGGTTTAAAGGGCGATGAAAAACTGACTGACCGTTTAAGCGCAGTTTATGCAATTGAATGGGCATTTAACTCAGACGGCGAAGGCGATGACTGGTCTAAGCGTAACCGCTTCGTTGGTTTGAAAGATGCGAAACTTGGTACATTGAAAGTAGGTGCACACGATACACCATTAAAACAATTGTCTAGTCCGGTTGATACATTCAACAACTACGTGGGTAACCGTGCTGATGTTACAGGCATCATGACGGGTGAAAACCGTGTAGATAACGTTGTTGTCTATGAATCACCAGCATTTAAAATTGCTGAAGGTGCAATTAAAGTTAATGCATTGCTTGCAACAGGTGAATCTTCAGGAATTAAGAGCGACAAAGGTGTAGTAAAAACTGCAGGTCGTGGTCTTGGCGATGCTTGGTCGGCGTCTGTTGTCTATGACAGCCCTGTTGTTGTTGCAGGTTTAGCCTATGACAAAGCCATTCCATCGAACTTTAGTGGTGTAGGGATCTTAAATGCTGAAAGTCCTGAAGTTGCAGTTACAAAAGCATTTGCTGCTGCAAATACCGTTCGTGCGATTGGTCGTGTAAATCTTGAGGGTGGTTTGGCACTCAAAGCACTGTATCAAACATCAGAGGTTGAGGCTGCTAAAGGTAATGATGTTGCAGCAGCAAATATTGATGATGCTCAAGGTTGGTTAGTCGGTGCAGAATACAATCTACCTTCTGCAAAAGCTTGGACAGTAAAAGCACAATATAGTCAAAATACTACGACCTATAAAGTGGGTGAGGATTACGAAGCTCAGCAATTCATTGCAGGTGCGGATTATGCATTTAGCAAACAAGTGAAAGCTTATGGTTATGCAGGTTACTTAGCACTTGAAAAAGGTTCGAATGAAAGTGAACAACCTGTTCTAGGTACAGGTCTAGAATTTAAATTCTAAAACTTTGATTTAAGTTGTTCAAAAGGCGATGTTTTACATCGCCTTTTTTGATTTTTCTTGCTTGGTTTTGATCAGTTTTAAGTGATTTTTAAGTTTGAATTTTTAGATTAGGGCATCAAAGATCAATAATTGATGCCAATATGCTTCAGGTCATAGCTAAAATACAGCAAAAAATTCCAAGACTTAGTTTAAGTCAATTTAACCTCGTGCTTGCCTTATGGCTTGGGGTGGTTTTGAACCTCGCGTTTTATCAGCAAATCCAGCAGCTCACACCTTATACGGGATTGAAGGCCGGACTATTTTTAGCGGCAACCGTACTGGTGGTGGTGGCACTTTATAATGTGCTGATGCAACTCCTGCAATGGCGATGGAATTCAAAACTTTTGGCGAGTGTTTTGCTGATCATTGGTGGCTTGAGTGCCTATTTCGTCAATAGTTTAGGTGTGACCATTACATCTGACCAAGTACAGAACATGATGCAAACAGATGTAAAGGAAGTACAGGATTTAATCTCGCCACAATTTTTTATCTGGGTCTTTGGACTGGTTATTTTGCCAGTGCTATTGATCTGGCTTTTGCCACTGCATAAAGAAGCCTTTAGCACAGTTGTTGCCAAAAAAGGTTTACATATAGTGCTGTCGCTCATTCTCATGAGTGCTTTACTGTTTGTTTATTTTGTCGATTATGCTGCGATCTTTCGTGAGCATCGTGACTTAAAAGGCAAGCTCTCACCACAAAACAGTATCGCTTCGACATTTTCCTATTATCACAAAAAAGCACCGAAACAGAATTTGCCATTGCGGATCTATGGTGAAGATGCACATATGGTTGAAAACGTAAGCGCCAAAAGCTTACCAAAATTGATGGTCTTGGTGGTCGGTGAAACTGCGCGCGCGGAAAGTTTTTCACTGAATGGTTATGCTAAAAATACCAATCCTGAACTCAGTCAGCAAAATATTATCAATTTTAGCCAAGTCAGCTCATGTGGCACCGCAACCGCTGTGTCTGTTCCTTGTATGTTCTCGGGTATGCCGAGAACCGAATATGACGAACAGCTTGCAAGTCATCGCGAAGGTTTACTCGATATTGCACAGCGTGCAGGCTATAAGGTGACGTGGCTAGATAATAATTCAGGCTGTAAGGGCACATGCACACGTGTTGAAAAATATGAATTTCCTGAAGCGCTGAAGAAAAAGTGGTGTGATGCCGATGGCGAATGTCATGATGAAATCTTAGTGGATGGTTTGAAGGCATATTTGGCTTCGATCCCCAAAGCAGATCAGACACCTCGTTTAATTGTATTACACCAAATGGGCAGTCATGGCCCTGCTTATTTCAAACGAAGTACCGCAGCGTTTCAAAAATTTAAGCCAACCTGTAATAGCAATGCCATACAGGGATGTAGCTCGACAGAATTAATAAATAGTTATGACAACAGTATTATCTATACCGACCATGTGCTGAGTGAATTGATTAACACCTTAAAAGTGACTAACAACTATCAAACAGGACTGTGGTATTTGTCCGATCATGGTGAGTCGACAGGTGAGCATGGTTTGTATTTACACGGTTCTCCATACGCAATTGCACCGTCACAGCAAACCCATGTGCCGATGTTGATGTGGTTTTCACCGGCTTGGCAAAAAAATAATTCAGCGCAATATACTTGTTTAATGGCACAAAAAAGCCAAAAATTAAGTCAGGATAATCTATTTCCATCGCTATTGAGTTTGCTCGATGTGCAGACTCAAGTGATTGATGAAAAAAACAATATGTTGCAACAATGTACTTCAGTACAGCGTAGGACTTAAGCCATGCACAAAATACTTATTATTGAAGATGATTTCATGATTGCCGAATCGACCAAAACTTTGTTGAACTATCAACAGTTTGAAGTCGAGTGGGTGAATAATGGCATCGATGGCTTAAAGCTCATAATGCAAGGGGGAATTGATATCGTCTTGCTGGATCTAGGTTTGCCGATGATGGATGGTATGCAAGTCCTGAAACAAATTCGTCAAATGCAGCCTAAATTGCCAGTGTTAATCATCTCGGCACGTGATCAATTACAAAATCGTGTAGATGGTTTAAACCATGGGGCAGATGACTATCTGATCAAGCCTTATGAGTTTGATGAATTACTTGCACGGATTCATGCGCTTCTTCGACGCACAGGGCTGAGTTCAGTCGAAGCACCGCAGAAAATTTTAAAACATGGTGAATTGATTTTAGATATCGAACAGCATCTTGCACGCTATAAGGGGCAATATGTCGATTTATCTAACCGTGAATGGGCCATATTGATTCCACTAGTGACACATCCGAATAAGATTTTTTCGAAAGCCAATTTAGAAGATAAGCTTTATGATTTTGATAGTGATATCAGCAGTAATACCATAGAAGTGTATGTGCATCATCTCAGAACAAAATTAGACAAAGATTTTATTCGCACCATTCGTGGTTTAGGTTATCGACTCGGTTAAGGCAAAGGAATTATCAACCATGCAGCAGCCTTATTCTCTGAAAAAGAGACTAATTATTTATGTGTCTGTTTTCAGTATGCTTTTGGGCTGTCTTTTGGTGTTTTCAGCTTATCGAATTGCACTTGAAGAAATTAATGAAATTTTAGATGCGCAAATGCAAAATTTGGCGGAACGTGTTGCAGAGCATGATCCGCAGCCTATTCGTAGCGAATTTGATCAACATAAGCGTTATCACGAAGAAGATTTATTTGTCGATGTATGGACTTATCAATCCAATGCGCATCAAACCCATCAATTAAAATTATTGGTCGCGCCTCAGCCCAAAGCCGGTTTTTATACCCACAGAACCCAACAGGATGAGTGGCATACCTATATTTTGCCACTCGCAGATCGGCAAATTCAGGTCAGTCAGCAAGAATCGGTTCGACAGCATCTTGCTGCTGAATTGGCTAGTAGTATGTTTATTCCCTATTTGGTTTTTATACCTTTTGCATTAATCGCTTTGGGATGGTTGATTCAACGCAGCTTAAACCCACTGGAAAAATTTAAAAAAGAACTGGCAAAAAGGGATGCCTTTGAACTTTCTCCAATCTCTCAAATGCCGTATCCAGAGGAAATTGCACCAACCATTATTGAAATGAACCAGTTGTTTGAACGAATTTCATTGTCGCAGCAGGAACAGCGCCAGTTTATTGCTGACGCAGCGCATGAGTTACGGACCCCGATTACCGCACTGAATTTGCAAATGCAGATTTTGCTACAAAAATTTCCACAAGATGACGCTCTACAAAATTTGAGTAAAGGTTTAATTCGTATTCAGCATTTGGTCAGTCAATTATTGAGTTTGGCAAAACAAGATGCCTCGGTCTTTGAACTTGAGCGCAAACAACATTTTGATCTTAAGCAAGTCGCAACCAATTGCGTGGAGCAACTGGTGCATTTGGCGATGCAAAAAGATATTGACCTTGGCATGGAGCGACAACAGCGCATTGCCTTATATAGTCTTGAGCCAACCGTACATTCAATCATTTTTAATTTGATTGATAACGCCATCAAATATACCCCTGCACAGGGCATGATTAATGTCTCCGTCTTTGAACATGCGGGGCAGGCGGTTGTACAGGTTGAAGATAGCGGGCCTGGTATCGACCCTGCTTTATATGAGCAAATTCGTAAACGCTTTTATCGAATTTATAATCATGAAGAAACTGGAAGTGGTTTAGGGCTAGCGATCGTGGATAAAGCCGCAAAACATATCGGTGCGGAATTGGAATTTTCTAAAAGTGAAACACTAGGTGGTCTGAAAGTGAGTTTACAGATCCCATTCAGTGAATCATGAGTGACTCAATCATTTTCGGATCAAGCTCAATTTAGATACTTAAAGATTAGATCCATGTAAATGCTTTGCTGTTTTGCTGCGTAGTTGATGTAGTGAGATGGCGAGAAAACAACACATACATGACACAATTAAATGCCCAAATGATCCATGCGGTCCAAAGGTTATGACTGAGAAAATGCGCACCCCGCATCATTTGCGCCCAGCCAAAAGCAAAGCCTAAAATCAGCCCTGCAGATAAAAAGAAGTACGCACGGGCAGGTCGATGTATTCGATAAACAAAATATCCTGTGATTAGGGCAAAACCAGTCGCAGCATGGCCACCGGGAAAACAGTGTCCTTGGCGTGCTGAAAAATCCCAAGAAAAGCCGTGGGCTGTAGCGACAGTCATATTCCAAGGGCAAGCATGTGCAGATTGTGATTTGAGCAACCCAATGATTGCCGTGCTGAGTAGAGCCACCACGATAAAATAGCCAAATTCAAACTTGCGAGCTTTCAGATATGGATATTTAAAACTGCATATCCATGCTGCGATATAGAGAACATACACACCTATGACGATATTCTTGATATAGCGATGGTTCAACACAGCAAGTGCCCAATCATTACGATGAGGAAAACCACCATGTAGGTCGACCCAAGGCTGAATAAAAGCTTGGTCGAGCGAACCACCGACGGGGAAAACATAAAGGAGGCCAACCAAACTGAGTGTGAGCAGCAGGGCTTTTCGTAATAAAAAGGAGCGGTTCGAGAGCATAAGTCGTGTGATGTGCTGAAATTATTTTGTTTGAATGCTGCTATTTGAAACCACAAAACTTAAATCAGACTTAATCGGCTATTTGAACTGTATTGATATCGATAGTGAAGAAGGTGCATAAAGCAAAACGGGCATTGTGTTAAAGTTTTTGAAAACTCAGTAATAAAGATTTATGAGCATACGTGCAGTCCTTTTTGATTTAGATAATACTTTGACTCATCGAGATCACAGCGTTCAGGCCTATACGCAGTATTTAGCCGTGTCTTATCAGTCGACGCTGGTGGAGGTAGACCTTGTACAGATTAAACGTATTATTAATCGTATAGATAATGGGGGATATCCGAAAAAAGAACTCCTTACTCATCCGAGTATTGGGGCATCTGTCGCTTATGCTCTACAAACGGAGCTGGATTGGATACATCAACCCGATTTTGATGAGCTCACACAATTTTGGTTTCAGCACTTTGGTCAGTTCGCCGTGGCGATGCCGGGAGCATTGACCTTGCTGCAGCAACTAAAACAGCAGCAGTATAAACTGGCGGTGGTGTCGAATGGTGGACATGCCACACGCCTGAATATTTTGAATGGACTAGGTTTTGCATCGTATTTTGATCAGATCATCAGCTCGGAAAGTGCAGGGATCAGTAAGCCCAAAGTTGAAATATTTCAGCACAGTTGTCGTGAGTTGGGCGTGACAGAAACCGAGTGTTTATTTATTGGTGATCATCCTGTCAATGATATTTATGGTGCGAGCCAAGCAGGGATGTCTGCCGTTTTGCTTGAAGGCTTTCATACTTTAAGTGCTGAACAACAGCACAGCATTCCGAATAAAATTCAGCATTTGGATCAGGTCTTAGATTTTCTAAAATAAGGTGATTTAAACTCAAGCTTTAAGCGAAGTTCAGGGTAAAAAAAAGCGACATAAATGCCGCTTTAGATTGTGTTGTTTAGAACATGTTTTCTTCAGAGTTTGCCGAAATACGGTGAATACTTAAGTCTGCACCACGGAATTCTTCTTCTTGATCTAGGCGGATACCCATTACAGCTTTTAATGTACCGTAAACGATAAATCCACCAATTAGTGCGATCGCAATGGCTAAGAATGTACCAATAATTTGCGACATCATTGAAATACCACCTAAGCCACCTAACCATTTTTGCCCAAATAAGCCTACAGCTAGGCCACCAAAAGCTCCACAGACACCATGTAGTGGCCAAACGCCAAGTACATCATCGACTTTGAGTTTGTTTTGAGTGTATGTAAATAGTTTGACAAAGATCAGACCTGCGATAGCGCCGATAATCAACGCACCGACAGGATGAACCACGTCAGAACCTGCACAAATAGCGACTAAACCTGCTAATGGGCCGTTGTGAAGGAAGCCCGGGTCATTTTTACCCATGAAGTTTGCCGCCAATGTGCCACCGACCATCGCCATGAGAGAGTTAATCGCAACCAGTCCTGAAATGGCATCCAAACGTTGAGCACTCATTACGTTGAAGCCAAACCAACCGACAATGAGAATCCAAGAACCGAGTGCCAAAAAAGGAATACTTGAAGGTGGATGCGCACTGATACGGCCATCTTTTTTGTAACGACCATGACGCGCACCGAGTAAAAGTACTGCAGCTAAAGCGATCCAACCGCCCATGGCATGTACCACGACCGAACCTGCAAAGTCATGAAAGGCTGCGCCAAATGTACGTTCTAACCAAGCTTGTAATCCAAAATTACCATTCCATGCCATGCCTTCAAAGAATGGATAGACCAAAGCGACCAATAATAATGTGGCAATCGCTTGAGTCCGCATTTTTGCACGTTCAGCAATACCACCTGAAATAATCGCTGGAATGGCTGCGGCAAAAGTCAGCAGGAAGAAACAACGCATTAAGTTGTAGCCATGATCGGCGGCTAAAGTGTCCCCAATATGGAAAAAATGCTGACCATAAGAGATGTAATAACCCACAAAAAAGTATGCAATTGCGGAAATAGAAAAGTCAGTCAAAATTTTACTCAGCGCATTGACCTGATTTTTATGTCGTACTGTACCTAATTCTAAAAATGCAAAGCCTGCATGCATGGCAAGAACCAAGACTGCACCAAGAAGGAGAAAGAGGAGATCTATATTTTGCATAAGGTGTTCCAGTTTAGTGCGCTAGTTCACGAAAAGAACTTCAGTATATCGAGCGAAAAAAAATGGAAAAGAGATTGGCGCTAGGGAAATTTTGATTAAAAAAACTTAAAAATACATAAGACTCGATATAAAGCAAAGACTTGCATGGGTGTGATAACAATGCATTAAAACAGTGCAAATGTGATTTTCAATGAGAAAATTAAATGAATGATTATTAAGTGAAAAACTATGTTTTTTGAATCTGTTTAAAAAATGAAAAACAAATAGCGCCATTTCTGAGTTAATTCAGGGCAATTCATTATTTTGTATTTTTATCAAATGGAGCGTAAAACTCTGTCCTTCAGGTCAGAGATATAAGCGACACGACATGAAGTGTCGTTTGATTTAACTAAGGACTATTTTCCTTGAGTTTTGATTGTTAATATAAGTACATGAAAACCCTTAAATTACGTATAAAAGACA